>JAPOSJ010000126.1 GCA_026709745.1 Candidatus Dadabacteria bacterium
GTAAGCTCGTCCCGTGAATAATAACGCTCAGACCGCTTGGTCCGCGGCTGAACTTCAAGCCGTTTTGTTATCCTTTATATAGACGATTGTGGAGACGAAATCATAGGCGGGAAACAAGAAAGAACTGCGTTCCGTCCATCAAAATGCTTTCCCGCCGGAAAATAGTGATGTCTCAAGGCAGGTTGCCAACCTCGTCAACGTCCAAAAGCCTTCTCTCAGGCATGTCCATGCCGATAAGCCTAGCAAGTGTCATCATCGAGAATTCACACTCAGGTATTCCGGCAAAATGAAGCGAAGGCAGCTTAATTATCCACGAACCACCGATGCCCCTTGCTGGAAGGGCAAGGTCGCCTCTAGATTCTTCAGCAACCGAGAACTTAAGCTGCACATAATACCCGCCAGAGAAATGCGAAGCGCATTCTCGTCTTGCAAATTGTCACGACTTCCATCAGAAGATTCAGACGGCCATGGCCCGCAGGCCTGACGGTTATCGCTCTCGGTAGATCCTCGCCCAGAGCTTGGAGCAAGAAAAATTCCCGGTCAGACTTCACTCCGGCGTGCCCCGCCAGATAGGAGCGCATGCACCCTTACAGAAGCAGGTTTGAAAAAACGATATAAGCTGTATCTGCCTGGGTGGGAACTTCGTAATCAGTTCCCCGAACCGGTGGTCCTTGAACCCGAGGCTGATCACAGGTCTTACGGTATTCTCCACATAGGAGCGTTTAAAGGCGAACAAAGTGTGATCGTTGCCTCTACGCACGTAAGCATGGCTACGGGAGTACCCATGAAGCAGAACCTCAAGAATATGAAAGTCAGTCATCATCTTCCCCATACAAGCTGTAAAATGGCTAAGGTGGCGGATGTGTTGGGAGAGATGTTTGCCTGCTGAAACTGACGAAAGTAAACGCCGAAGTTAGACAAAGTTGATACCAATTATGTTTTCAACTAATTTGTAAACAGTTGTTCCATTACTGTGTGGCCACTGGGAGCAGGCAGAAGCATCCAGTTCTCTAGCTCGCTGCACAGCCTTCTCAATCATAGCTCTTGAAATATTCCTTTTGTTAATGTCTTTGGCATAATTGGGCATATGACGTCTCAACCTCTGGGAACAGACCTGAGAACTGCTGATACCCTTTCCATCTTCAAAATGCAGAAGCAGCCAGAATTCAAACTTGGGATTGCTCAGAGCGAAACCATAATTTTGAGCTTCCCCTGACCATTCGCTAAGTTCTAGAAGTTGCTCATCCGTCCATTGGTCTTTATCTACGACAAGCCAAGCCTCATCTGATTCCCTAAGATTTACTTCTTTCAAATAATCTCTCATTCTCTTAAGCACTTGTCTAGGTGCACTTCTGTCTCCTCCCCTAAGAAACTTGATATGTACAGTACGATTTCTGTCGTTGAAAATTGAAAAATACTGCGACTCTGTTTTGCTACCTTCAGTAGCGAGCACAAACATTTTCCTGTAACTGCGCTCGCTTGAGGGGCGTCTGAATTTTCTCCGATGTTTCGGAGAAATTAACTGTCCTCCCTCCAGTTAATTTCAGCATTATTTAAAGAGAACCTAGGAATGCCACCCAATCGCCCCTGAAGATAGCTTTTACGAATATCCTTGTCATAGCGGATACCTTTGTAGTCGTTAAAGGAAAAAATTTCGGAACTTCCCTCGGAGTTTTTCTCAGTAACCCACATTTCATCACGACGGAAAAGACGCTGATCCATAAGGGAGACATCGTGCATGGTGAACATCAACTGCCCGCGGCTCTGCGCATTGCAGCTGGCTAGGTAAGTTTGGATCAGTTTTCTCGTAAGCAAAGGGTGAAGGCTTCGGTCCAGTTCATCAATTACATATACCCTGTTCAAACCAAAAGCCGGTTCGCCGAGAAAGGCTGGAAGCAGATCAATTACCCTGCGGGAACCTTCTGATTCCTGATGAAATTCAAATTTGGCATCCGTTCCGTCAGTTTTGGGGTGAAACGTTACCAGTTTGTTCGCCACAACGTCTCCGTTAGTTCGTGTAAAAACAAAACGTTCGCTACCAACACTGATTTCAACGTATCTGCCTTCTTTAATTTCTTCCTTCAGTTTATTTTTGAAGCCCTCTTCCAAAGGAATGCTGTCGAAGCGTATCTTTTCGAAATTCAGACTGGAAATACCCGTATCAAGTTGGGGAATTATTTTATTGATCGCATCGCGCATCGGATGTTCTTCATCAAGCAGAAATTCGAATCTTCTGTAAACCGAATCCGGGGCAATCAACTGCAGGGAATTTCTGAACCAGTCATAAACCGGTTTGAAATCGAGAACCTTCTGAGATATAGAATTTGTAAGAAAAAGCTGGTTTTCCCTTGTGCCCCGAAAAGCAAAAAGTAGGAACTGTTTGTCGCTGAGGGACCTGTGAAAATTCGGTTCGTCCCCTTGGCGATCATACAGGGTCTTCTCTCCTGTGCTCGTAATCTGGATAAGCTTCTCCTCGACAATAGTCTTTCTGGTCGCGGCAAAGCTGAGTTCGTAGATTTTTTCATTAACCAGCAGTTCTATCCTGAACTTGGAAGGTTTTTCCATATATCCACTTATGAGCCGATGCGGCTCTACGGGAATAAGTCTGTCAGGACCCGTTCCTTCAAGAACAAGATTTTTGACAAAATCGAGAGCCCTGAAGAAATTGGTTTTGCCCGAGGCATTGGCTCCATAGATTGCAGTAACGGGCAGAATTCTCATCTGGTATTTCTCGACCTTCGGGATCCGGTTTCCATGCTGTCTTTCCCGGCTTGCAACCATCAAGAAAGAAACAAGATCACGAAAAGACATCCAGTTCTCTATTGAAAAACTTATGATCATTTGATGTATTTTTATACGATATTAACTCATTAGATATACTTTATGTACATAAAATAAGCACTAAAAACAAGTTTAAAAGAGAAAAAATCTCTTAAATTGGCTACCTCATTCTAGACAGAAACAAGCCCCGCTCCCTCAGGGAAAAACTTTCGGAAAAGAGCAAACAGAAAGGGAGGATTCGCTACCTTTATCTGTAGAGAAAAAACAATGAGAATATGGGCACTCAGAGAATTGCTGGATCTGCTGTCGGAAAACGATATACACGCTTTCACAAACGGGATGGTCAGATTTTTCTCCTAGGTAAACAGGAAAAAATCTGAAAAAGACTCTTAAAAATCCATTAAGGGCAACCTAATCGAAAGAGTCTGCCGGGGCGTATACTCTTGTATACGCAGGCCAACTCGCAAAACCACTACAAACTTGAATCAGTCACGTTCGCGCTTCGTAGGGGAAAATATTCTTACATAAGTCTTGAGACGGCTCTTTCGGAATACCACATAACAAGCAAGATTGCTCTTAACCACTTTTATTGTTATGAAGACGGGAAGAAACCAGAAATACAAAACACCCTACAAGATAATAGAGTTTACTCATACTTCGCGAGCGGAATTCGATATTGTGCTCAATACCCACCGGTAGGATGGAAAGCCACTCAGGGCAGCCAATCCCGAGACGGCTTTTTAAAACCTGAAGCGGGCGGGATGAAACATTCACATAGTTTCATTGGAGACTTATCATGAGGTGACCCGCAACCTCAGTTGCGTTAACTGAAAAAATCTGAAGAATTGTCACAAGCTCCCCGGTCCTCTCAAATCTGCACCTGATAACCTCATCGCGGAGAAATCCTCAAATTTACGTCTCTCTGCAAGGCGCGGCACATTGCGATACTGGCCTAGTCCACTTCCGAATGCAGTAGCAACATGTATTTACTAACAATCCCGGATTCACTATATAATATAAGAGTATGAAGAAACTTCTTCTTTTGATCGTCGCGCTCTGCCTCTTTCCCTTAGGAGCTCTTGCCGGAGGACTGCCCGCCGATTCCCCTGAAACCGCAGCACCGCCCATCACAGAAGGCGCCGGAGGAAAAATCTTCATACATCCCGAAACGGGAGAGATTCTTACCTACAGGCAATGGCTTGATCTCGGAATCGAAGAGCAGAAACCCGACCCACAAGCCCTCCCGGAAGACCGCACCGGTCAAAAAGAGAACTTTCCAGAGGTACTTCAGGGGAAACGCGTTGAGCTTGAAAACGGGGATTACGTAATAGTCGTCGACATGCCCCCCTCTCATGGTGTCCACACAAGGGTGCGCATGGACAAGGACGGAGTGCCTCAAATAGAATGCAATCACTAGCACGGACTGAGAAAACCCTCTCCATAATTCTCTTCGTGCTGGCCACTATTTTCTTGGCAGAGCGTCCGTGCGCAGCTGTTGAGATTCGTGAAATATATTCAGACACTGCAGACGAAGGGTTTAACGACCGGACTCCCCTCACGCAGGACCAGATAGCCATGCTCTCGGCGCGCGGAAATACCGCCCGGACTCTCGGAGAAGCCAGAAAAAAGGCTTTTGAGTACGCAACTTCCACTTTGGAGAGCAGGCTCACCAACTCAAGCATAATAAGGATAGAGGCCGAATTCGTATTTTTCGACGAGCAGGAAGACCCGCTTAACCCTGGTCAGTGCGGTCAATTAGGAAACATAGTAGTAGTCGGATTTGCGGGACCCACGGGTTATGGCTTCCAAGGAAGCAGACTCGATGTGGAATTTAACAACTCAGATCCCCCCATGCAGATAAACTCACCGGGGCTTGGAACCGGCTATCCTTACGCGCTTTTTGAAGCCCTTGGGCATGGAAATCTGAACGGACAGGATGCCGATATCCAGATCAAGTTCACCAAGTGCGTGGATTTTTACTACGGGTTAACTGAAGCTCCTGCCGGAAGTAACCTTGTTGATTTTGTTCAGCTCGCAATCCATGAGATCATGCACGGAATCGGGTTTCTCTCTTTGATCAGAAGCGACGGCAGTTATCCCACCATAAATGTAGATCTGAGCGGAACAAGAAACGGGCAAGCTTTCACAGCCTCCGCAAGAATAGTGCTTCGGACAATTTTCGACGAGCAGCTTTACTCAGAAGCAGATGGCGACACTCTGGTCGATATCACTCCCCAGAAGAGGTCCTTCGCGCTCACTTCACAGACAGGGCTTCTCTGGGAAGGGACTGACGGAGGGAGGAACTCACACAGCTGCGGAGTAAGGATCGCGGAGGCAGTACCCTCCTCCGCGAGGGCAAACGATGGAAAACCACTGCTCCACGCCCCAGCGCTTTTCACTGAAGCCTCATCCGTCTCGCATGTGTACTCAACCGCGGGGGACACAATGGAAGCAACAGCTCCCTCACCGAGAAAGATGGAACTCTCTCTCGGCATGCTGAGTGACCTAGGCTGGCAAGTAAGTGGCCTTCCGTCTGGGTGCGCGCCCACAGAAACGACAAATAACCCATCACCACCATCTACAGAACCGGAACCTGAGCCAGAGCTCGATCCAGATCCAGAAGAAGAGCTGCCCTCACCAGCCAGCCCGGATCAGTCGGGAGGGGGATGCGCACTTGCTTCGGGCAAGACAAAAGACCATGGACAAACCGCTCCGCTTTACCTGCTGCTCGGCACTTTCGCCATATTCACGGCCCTCTCACGTAAAAACCGCTCCGCAACGGAATAAAAAGATTTTCACAAGAACAGAACTGTGTCCGAGGAGAAACGCCGCAGCGGACGGACACAGCGGCAGTTTTTTTACCCCCACCCTCTCTCGGACATTGACGGGGGGGGCGATGTTCCCGATAAAGATTAGGGATAGTGGCCGTAACTTCCGGAGAGGGGATTGACACTAGTGGAGCGCTTACCGATCTGTTTCTGCAGATATCCCGTACCCCGCGTGGGAATAAAGCTGGGGGCCCATGGCGCTGATAAAGATCATGATGCACGCGGGCAGTCCCGTGGTGAAATTGAGAAAGCGGATATACTTAGCGCAGAAGATCCCGGGGATGCAAAGCGGCTTCAGGACATCACAGAAGGGGTGGGGAAATACCTTGATAATGCAAAGGGAAAGATCCTTCGCGGGAGGAGAGAATATCCCGCATCAAAAAGACAATTGAGAGAAACGGGGCTCAGCAGACAGAAAATGATGGCCGCAGCTGATGTGCACAGAGCACGGCAGTAAAATCGCACATGCAAAACATCGGCTCCGGGAGTTTCAGATCATCTTGCTTTATCACTCACCCAAGCGGTGTTTGCGAAGAATCGATACCATCTCCCTAAGACCGATCGCCTCAACGCCCTCGGCGAGCGGATAGCGCTCCCCGTCCGCTGTGACGACAAAGCAGCGCTCGGGTCTTAAGTCTTGTACCGCATTTCGAAAGCCCTTTCCCAGCGCGCCTCCGGCACTGCGTTTGATCTCGACTGCCCAGGGAGCCCGGCTTCCGGGAAGTTCAAGCACAAGGTCAATTTCAGCTCCCGCCGCGGTACGGTAAAAACTTGCCATGGTTCTTGTAGGAGCGGCGCAGAGAAGGTTTTCTATCACGAAACCCTCCCAGCTCATCCCGACTACGGGATGGCCGGCAAGGGAGTTATGATCCGCAATGCCGAGCAGGGCGTGAACGATGCCGCTGTCGCGCACGTAGAGTTTCGGGGAACGTACGAGACGCTTTTTCACGTTGGCGTAAAACGGCCGTAGCCTACGTACCAGCAGCAGAGAAGCGAGCAGATCTATGTAACCGCTGACTGTACGCGCACTTATGGAAAGACCCGACGCAAGCTTTGAGATGTTAAGCAGAGTACCCTGACCGTGGGCAAGCATGATCCACAGACGCTCAAGGGTTTCAGCCGGAATCTGCCATCCGAACTGCTGAACATCGCGCTCAAGATAGGTACGGATGAAACCGTCTCGGAAGGCCAGACTGTCTTCATCGTCCCGAGCCAGAAAACTGTCGGGAAACCCGCCGCGTACCCACAGCGAATTAAGTGAGCCTTCGTCCTCTCCCGCTTCAAGCACACCCAGAGGATTGAGTTCAACATATTCTATTCGCCCTGCAAGACTTTCTCCCGATTGTCTAAGCAAATCGATCGATGCGGATCCGAGTATCAGGAAACGCCCCGTCCGCCTGCCCCGGCGTCTTCCCTGATCTATCAGGCCGCGCAGTTCAGAAAAAAGCTCCGGCACGCGGTGAATCTCGTCAAGGATAACCAGACAGTCTTCATAGGACCTTAGAAATAATGCTGGCTCAGCCAGTTTGGCACGATCCGCACGAGCTTCGAGATCAAGGTACAGCGCTTCTGACTTCCCGGCAATATCAAGAGCTAAGGTGGTTTTGCCGACCTGGCGCGGACCGATCAGTGCCACGGCGGCCTGCCGGTCAAGGGCTTTTCTTAAAGCGGGGAGAGCATGACGTTTTATCATCCTTGCAAAAGATACATAGCTCTTTTTTATTTACAAGGATATTTTTCTGTGCAGTTTAGATAATATGAAAGATTCATTCTGGTAATTTGAAGGCAAATTGTTTATAATGGCCACCTGTAAACTTAAGCGGGGATTACTGATTTCCGTAAACTGACTAATACTAAGGGAGCTTCTAACGAGACGGACGTTCGCTATATGCCTTCCTATGGCGTTGTGGAAGCTGCTCTGTATTTAAGACTCCCCAGTTCCACTTTGCGTGCGTGGATTGGAAGACAATCAGGTTTTGAGCCCCTGATCTTCCCCGCTCGGGAAAAACCAATTACTCTGTCTTTCATCAATTTAGTTGAGGGGTACGTACTCGCTTCAATACGTAGAAAGTACAGAGTTTCCATGAACAAAATCAGAAAGGGTCTTGATTTTATAACAAAGAATTACCCTTCTCAAAATCCACTGGCCGAAAAGAATTTCGAGACAGACGGACTATATCTGTTTTTAAGGGAGGCAGATTTTGTTTATAACATCCCTAGGGAACATGGGCAGATAATACCGGAAGAGATAAATTAAAAAATACATGCGAAGAATAGAAAGGGATATGCACGGTCTTCCCATCAAGCTCTATCCATTTTCGGGGAACGGAGAGCCGAATGAGCCTAAATCAATCCTGATCGATCCCAAAATTTCATTTGGTCACCCGATTTTATCCGACATAAGCATCCCGGTAGAAATTATCGTTGAAAGCTACAGGGCAGGAGAATCCATTGGAGAACTGGCCGGGGATTATGAATGCGGCCAGCAAAAAATTGAAGAAGCAGTCAGATGTCAATTATGGTAACAAGCCGCTTGAATCAATCTTCTTCTTTCTAGATCGTGCGCTTGGAAAATACACAGTAGCCGAGAGGCTGACTCAGGAAGGGGAAAAATTCAAAACAGAGAGCCTCCTGCAAGTACGAATTTCCACACAGCGTTGAATCCAGAATTTCTCTATGATACAGTCGTAAGTGACGGGGGTAAGTATATGCGTACTGGAATAACTATTACAATTGAATCTGCCAAATCTGATCGAGAGCACGTAAGCCTTGATGATTTCTCATTTCAACTCGAAGCATTAAGGAAAGTTCTCTATAGTACCGAATCTTCCCTTTCGGGAGAAAATGCTGAAATCGACTGGCAAATTGTAGATCTGACACACCCAAGTCCTGCAGAAGTTGTTCTCCGGCCCGTTGGTACACGCATTACCACAGATACAGACATAATCTCCGAAACGGTAAACAAGGTTGTCCGCTGTTTTAAAGCTCTTTCTGAGGATATTTCTCTACCAGTTGAAATGAGTCAGCAGATGCTTGGTCATTACAAGACTTTCAGCGACAGAGTTCGAAAAGGAGTTCTCAGGGTCAGTATAAAAAGTGAAACGGATATTGTTAAAATTAATAAAACCGTAATTGACGCTGTAGTTCCGTCAGAGTCTGAATCAATTGGAACAGTAGAGGGACGTCTGGAATTTCTGAATATCCATGCCGATAGGAATGTATTTCGAATTTATTCAGCCATACCACCTGAACAGGTAAATTGCTTTTTTTCTCCTGATAAGATTAAAGAAGCGCGGGAAGCGGTTGGTCGTAAAATCAGGGTGCTGGGTAAACTTACATATCCAAAGGGAGAGAATTTTCCGAGATCCATTAAAGTTGCATCTATTGAGTTGCTTCCTGAAGATGATGACCTGCCGAGCCTCGGGGATTTGCGCGGGATAGCTCCTGATATAACTGGCGATCTCTCTTCTGAGGAGTTTGTGAGAAATCTCAGAGATGCCGAATAAACCGAAACTTCTTTACTGGGACAGTTGTATATTTCTTGCTTGGCTTAAAGACGAAAAACGGGCTGAAGGTGAAATGTCCGGACTTAGTTAGTGTCATCAGGGAAATTGAAAAGAAAAAATTCTCCGTAACGACCTCCGTAATTACGATAACTGAGGTTTTACCAGTAAGTTCTGGCCCACAGGTTGTTATGAATTTCAAGAAACTGTTTCAAAGAAGTAACTTTCAGATGATAAATGTTGATGAGCGCGTAGCCAGCAAAGCCAGCGAAATACGTAATCATTATGTCAAAGAAGCAAAGGAAAAGACAATCCCTTGGGTTTGCTGATATTCTTCATCTTGCGACTGCTATCACTGTAGGGGCATCCATATTTCATACTTTTGACGGCAGCAGCGGGAAAGAAGGTTTGTTAGACTTAAACGGAGATGTCGCAGGTTTTCCTCTTGTAATCGAAAAACCTTCCACCGCCCAAAAAGAATTTGATTTCGAATAGCTCTTAAAAGATCAGGAAACGGGCCTGGGAAATCACACCACCTAGCCTTTGCTGTTCTGAAAGACTTCCCTTTTCATCTTCACCTCTAAAGAAGAACACATCTGTCTTATAACCGTGGCCAACTGCGTAATTAAGTCAAAGGTATATGTGCATTTTCCGCCGCGGCAAAACCATAGAAAAACCGGAAACTGCGAAAAGGCGATTATCCCCAAACCGAGTCAGGCGCACTCAGGAGCCGTGATATAGAGAGAGAAAGGCTGTGTAGGTAAAGCCGAACTGCATGAGCAACAAAAAAGGAATCCAGATGAAAAATCCCATGTACGCCACGTATGCAACCTGGAAAGTGAAGAAAAGCGACAGTACCACCTCGAAAAAGGTCGTAACCCCCCTTGAGGAAACATACGCTGAGGTTCTCCACCGGTCCTTCCTGCACACAACTGCGTACTTGGGCGTTCTGGCGAAACCCGATGTTCTTCCAAGTACCGCCTCAAGTACCGCCTTGGCGTTGTTAACGGCTATGCCCGCCCCGACACCGAGTGCGACGGGTATGTACTTGTAGAACTCTCGGGCCCGGGGGCCGTGAGCCTCTCGGACGGCCAGTATGTAGAACCTTATTATTGCGAAAGTGCCAAGCGCCACCCCGGTTACGCTCGCTACAAAAAAACTGTTAAGCCAGATATGCTCCCAGAGGAAACTCATGGGTATTATGAGAATTATAGTCGCGAGCAGAAACAGGTAGCTGAAGTTTCCGAGCAGGTGGAATATGCTCTCTGCCTTTACCTTAAACGGAATGCTTGTGTCGCGAAGCAGCGAGGGCAGCAGCTTCCCGGCCGTCTGTATTCCTCCCTTGACCCATCTGTGCTGCTGTATCTTAAAAGCGTTCATGTCCACCGGAAGCTCGGCGTTGGATATAACATCGGGCAGGTAGACCGCCCGCCATCCGTTTATCTGCGCCCTGTAGCTGAGGTCAAGATCCTCGGTGAGAGTATCGTGCTGCCATCCCCCGGAGAGTTCTATGCATTTTTTGCGGATTACGCCGGCAGTACCGTTGAAGTTAAGAAAAAGACCGTTTGAGTGGCGAGCCGCCTGCTCCACGACGAAATGGCCGTCGAGAAGCACCGACTGGGCTCTTGTGAGAAGAGAGTAGTCAAGGTTCAGATGCCCCCATCTCGTCTGTACTATGCCGACCCGGGGATCTTTGAAGCAGGGAATGGTCTTTTGGAGAAAGTCCCTCGGGGGAAGAAAATCCGCGTCGAAAACAGCAAGAAATTCTCCGCTTGCCTGCGAGCATCCCGCCGCAAGCGCCCCGGCCTTGTACCCCTCGCGGTTCCCCCTGCGGATATGCTTTATGTCAAACCCCCGGGACCTAAGCTCCTGCGTGCAGCGTGCAGCTATGCCGCTTGTGTCATCTGTTGAGTCATCAAGCACCTGCACCTCGAGCAGCTCCCTCGGGTAGTCAATGGCACATACGGCGCGTATGAGCCTCTCGGCAACATACATCTCGTTATAGACGGGAAGCTGCACAGTGACTTTTGGAAGCTGCCAGGGTTTTCCACCCCCGGCGTCGCCATGGAGGGCCTTGGCCTTTGAGTAAAGATGGACAAGATAGTAGCGGTGAAGACCGAATATGCAGAGAAAAACCGAGGAGACGATGTAAAGCAGAGTGCAGAAATACTTTAAAAAATCAAACAACTCTCAGAACCTCTCTTGGGTAAAAACCCGGCCGCTCCTACGGCCTGAATTTCGCAATTCTCTCCGCCGCCTGCTCTATTCTATGCGTATCAAATGTCACGGACACCCTGGCATACCCCTCGCCGTAGTCGCCGAAGCCGTTTCCGGGAGTGACAACCACCCCAGCTTCTGCAAGCATTCTCTCTGAGAACTCAGAAGAGGTCATCCCCTCGGGAACTTCAAACCACACGTAGAAGGTAGCTTCGGGACGTGTATATCTTATTCCGGCCTCCTCAAGTCCGCGGCAGAATATCTCAAGGCGCTCCCTGTATATCTCTTTTCTCTGCAAAAGCCCCTCGGAGCTTTCCCGAAGCGCCGTTATACCCGCTACCTGAACTGCCTGGAAAACCCCCGAATCTATGTTCGTCTTTATCTTGCCGAGACCGGCTATCGCTCTTTCGTTCCCAGCAGCAAACGCGAGGCGCCACCCTGTCATGCTGAATGTCTTTGAGAGCGAGTGAAACTCAACCGCCACGTCCCCGGCTCCGGGGATCTCAAGGAAGCTCAGAGGTTTTTTCCCGTAAAACGCTATCTCGGTGTAGGCGGCGTCGTGGCAGATGAGTATCCCGTTTTTTCGGGCGAAATCGACCGCCTCGCGGAAAAAACCCTCGTCTGCAAGGGCCGTGGTCGGGTTGTTCGGATAGTTAAGAAACATCATGACGGCCCGCTCTGCGACCTGCTCTGGTATGGAGTCAAAGTCAGGCAGAAACCCGCGCTCCTTTAGAAGCGGCATCGGGTAGGGAACACCTCCTGCGAAGGTGGTGGAAACCGGGTACACGGGGTATCCCGGGTCGGGCACGAGCACAATGTCCCCCGGGTCGACAAACGCCAAGGGCGCATGGGCTATTCCTTCCTTTGAACCTATAAGCGTGACTACCTGGCTTGCGGGGTCAAGATTCACTGCAAAGCGCTGCGCGTACCACTCGGCGGCCGCTTCCCGGAAAGACGGCATGCCAACGTAGGAAGGATAGCGGTGGTTCGCCGGGTCCCTGGAGGCCTCGCGAAGCGACTCCACTATGTGTTTGGGCGTCGGTATGTCCGGGTCGCCCACCCCGAGGTCTATCACGTCGACCCCTTTTTTTATAAGCTCGTTTTTCTTCCTGTCGATTTCAGCGAAAAGATAAGGGGGAAGTTCCTCGATTCTTCTTGCCCACTTGATTTGCATGTAAAGCCCTCCCTGAGGATAAATGGGTGCTGAAAAGGAAAGTAGGTTAACTTAACGACGTGAAATGAGCAAGTTCCGTGCCGGCAAAATCTGCACGCAGGCAGCATTAACATATCCTTAACAGCGCCTTTGCCGTCTTTTCGCGAAAACCGGGCATAATGGCCCGCGTCCGATGTGTTTAACAACTCCTGGAAAAAAAGTTAGACTAACTCAGGCAATACAGGCAGGAAGAGCGGGTTTGAAGATACTCTACTCGATACAGGGAACAGGAAACGGCCATATAAGCCGCTCAAGGGATGTGATAGCCGAGCTTCGCAAGTCGGTCAAGGTAGACATACTTGTAAGCGAGCGCCAGCACGAAATAAATCTCGGATTCGAGGTTAAGTACGGCCTGCGGGGGCTTGGGTTTGTTTTCGGGAAAAACGGCGGAATCGACTACTACGCCTCCATAAAGAAGGCCCGCTTCGACAAGCTTCTGGGAGATATAAACGACCTGCCCGTGGGAGATTACGACATGGTGGTAAGCGACTTCGAGCCAATATCCTCCTGGGCGTGCCGGCTAAAGAAAAGACCCTGCATCTCGCTTTCCCACCAGACGTCTTTCGCATCTGCGAAGACCCCCAGACCCGAGAAGACGAACAAGGTCATGGAGTTCATAATAAAGTGGTACGCCCCGGTGTGCATACCCCTTGGGCTTCATTTCCGAGAATATGACAACTTCATAAAAACTCCCATCATAAGAAAGGAACTGCGGTGTCAGGAGGCACGCCGGGATGGTCACTACACGGTCTACCTGCCGAGCTTCGATGTCGGGAACCTGATCGGGCACCTCAGGAAAATCGACGTGCGCTGGGAGCTTTTCTCAAAGCACTACAGCGCGGAGCCCTACACCGAGGGAAACGTCACAGTCTACCCGGTAAGCTACGAGAGATTCATAGAAAGCTTCACGGGAAGCGAAGGTATACTTACCAACGCCGGATTCGAGACACCGTCTGAGGCACTTTTTCTCGGCAAGAAGTTGCTCACCGTACCTATGAAAGGACAGTACGAGCAGGAATGCAACGCGATCGCACTTGAGCAGATGGGGTTTGAGGTAATCCACAAGGTGAATAAAGGTTTCGATGACACTCTCAGAAGATGGGTAGAGCTTCCACCAGCACGCCCCGAACCCTACGCAGACATCGTCTCCGACATATCGGAAACCATATTAGCATTGGCCGAGCGCTATGGTGGCGAGAAGGAGTTCAGACACCCAAGCGGCTCCCCCATTGAGGACGCCGAGCGAAAAGGACTTCTTGACCTTTTTCTCTGAATTTTCCCGGAGAAAATCTAGGGAAGGAAAAACCAAAAAACCGCCGCCCCGAGAACAAACCCCGCCATGGTCTGGGCCAGGCTGTGGGACCCGAGCCTGATCCTTGCCCATGTGACCATCAGTGCCAGGGGTGGGAGAATGAAAATCAGGGTCTCGTGCGGATGGGCGAACACAACCGCTGCAAGTGCGCCCATGGCTGCGCAGTGACCGCTTATTTTCCACCAAAGCGAAACCAGTATCCAAAGACCCGTAAGAGCCAGGCAAAGACTTCCGAGAGTTACCAAGGCTCCCGGTCCACCGAGGACCCAGTAGAGAAGAAGCGACAGCGCACAGTAGACGAAAACTATGCAAAGAGGCCTTATTCTCTCCTCCCTGACGCTCATGTGGAAATCTGTCACCTTCCCCTGACCCATAAGATAGAATACGTAGGCTGTCGGGACAAGTACGAAAACAAGCAGAAAAAACGAGGTCCAAAGAAACTTCAATGAGTGCTCAATGGAGTAGGAACGCAGGATCACTGTGTAGAAGACCACAAGAGCAGGAGAGAAAACGGTGGAGAGAAAATTCGCCGCGACAGTCGTTCTACCTCCCTCTGCAGAGCGCGGAAACGAGACCTTGTGAGCTATGTTGTCGTTGTTGATCATTTTTCCTGTGCCTGTATAAAATACAAACCGCATGGAGCGAAAAAAACAAGGGGCGGGGAAAATGTTTCGGGCTTTTTAATCAAGGTTTCAGGCTGAGTTAACCCAATCTTAAAGCTTGGGAACAATGGGGTTCTAAAACCTGTTTATTGTCTGTATAATACCCGATGGAATGACTGCTAAGGGAAAAATCGGCATACTTGGCGGCGCTATGGGCGCAGCGACTCTTCTGTGCGTCGCGGGGGCAGCTGTGTCTGGGTACCTGCTGCTTGAGGACTTCGTGTTCGGGGGCGCGGAACTGTGTCTCACGGGAAGCGGATGTGATGTGGTGAGAGAGAGTCGCTACTCGCGTATCGGAGGCATTCCGGTTTCGCTGCTCGGGCTTGCAGGATACGCGGCGGCTTCGGCCGTGGTGATTGCACCTCTCGGGCGGAGAACGAAGTGGCAAGTGCTTTTCTGGTTCGGTGCTTCGGCCGTGGGTTTTTCAGCCTACCTCACTTACCTTGAGCTTTTCATAATAGAGGCGCTGTGCTCATGGTGTCTGCTCTCGGCGGCGATTGCCGTGACGGTGTTTTCGATTGCGGCCACTAGGGCCATCCGCGGCTCCATAATAAAGTCTGCAGCGGGGGCGGGGGCAATGATTCTGCTTGTGTTCTCGGCATCCTACTCGATTCAGTCTCCTGACCCGGAGAAAGATGCCACAGCCGCTACAACCTTCTACCAGGTCGGCCTCGCAAAATACCTCTCTGAGAGAGGAGCAACCATGTACGGCTCCCACAGATGCTCTCACTGCGAAACGCAGAAGAGGCTTTTCGGAGGAGCTTTTGGCCTTATAAACTACGTTGAATGCAGCCGAAGCGGCCCTGACCCACGCCCCGATCTCTGCGCGACCAAGAACATAACAAGCTATCCCACATGGGAAATCGGGGGAGAGATCCACCAAGGGGTAAGAACGCTTGATCAGCTCGGGCGGATTTCTGGCTACTCGGGCGAGTGAGAGTTCTTCTCCAACATACTGTGATTACTTGCGGTTTTGTTTGACAAGAAAGTTTTATGAATTATGTTTATCCCGGCGCAAGTATAGTAACCACCGCTCGGAGGAATCAAAAACTGAAAAAAAGAAACGACGGACTATCATTTATAGTATGCTGCGGTAAATCCGGATGGACTAGGTCATGGGGAATCAGCAGGGGGGGTCTTGAGCTTGCACTGGGTGCCACGGGGGTTTTCGTGCTGGGCGCACTTTTATCCTTCTTCCTCTCCTACAGCTTTTATGGGCAAACCGAGAACGTAAGGGCGCAGAAGCAGGCGGAGATAGATGAACTGCTCGACGCCGTGGACGCGATGTCGCATGAGATAATCGTAGACAAAAGAATTGAAGACAGATTCATACAAAGGGTTCTCCAGATTGAGAAGCAGCTTTCCTCAATGGAAACGCTGCTGTCTGAGAAAAAACGGAGAAGAACCCCCAACATAGGCGGACGGGGATTCCGAGCCTCCGACATCGGCGATGACTATTTTGACGCCTTGGAGAAGGATACAAACCGTTTGGCTTATTCTCTTGAGAACACTCCCTTGGGAAGACCTGCTTCGGGAGGGATATCCTCAAGCTACGGCTACAGGAAGTCTCCCTTCTCCAATGCCAGAGAGTTTCACGGCGGAGTTGATTTTAGGGGGAAGATCGGAGACAGTATCGTGGCCACCGCCCCAGGGGTCATTGAACAGGCCGGGCGGGTGAAGGACTATGGAAACCACGTGGTTATCAGGCACAAAAAAGGCTATAAGACCCTGTACGCACACCTCTCGAAAATAGATGTCACCATAGGTCAGAAAATTGAAGCTGGTGAGAAAATAGGGGAACTAGGGTCGACAGGTCGCTCAACCGGACCCCATCTTCACTACGAGATAATAAGACACGGAAAAAGAATAAACCCCCGTAAATACATAAAGTAAGGTAAAGGTAAACGGCATGTACCGAGCGGCGAAGAACAAGAAGAACTCAGGCGTTCTGGAAACGGTTCTCGGCGAGGGCACAGTTTTCGAGGGGACGGTTTCGTGCGAGGGATCAATAAAGATCGAGGGAGTGCTAAACGCGGACATAGAAGCCGGAAACTCTGTAGTCGTAGGTCCAAATGGTCGAGTGACCGGAAAAATATGCGCGACTGAGGTTGTCATATTCGGGAAAGTGACCGGAAATATAGACGCAGGAACTCTTGAGATCAAAAACACGGGCGAGATAAAGGGAGAAATTCTGGTCGAAAGGCTTATAACCGAGTCAGGGGGAATCATGAGGGCCCGCTGCGAGATGAAAGACTCAGGGGACAGTGGGGCTGAGGATTCCTTTTCCACCCCGGATGAAGAAACCTAATGATGGTGGTGATCGTGAACTTCTGTGTCCCGGGGAGAGACAACAGGCGCCTTCACCCGCATATGCTTGCCCGAGCGGAACTCTAACTCAAGTACAACGCTCTTGCTCATCTCGCCTGAAAGCCCTTCCAGCATTACGTGGTGGCCTCCCGGGGAAAGGGTTGCCTTACCGCCCGCGGGAATCGCGATTGAATTAACCTTTCTCATCACCATGGAATCCCCGCTTGTCTGCGTAAGGTGAAGGGAGGCGCGGGAAGAGCACTCGCAGGACACATCCACAAGTTCGTCCCCCGCAGCGGAGCGGTTTTCTATAACCATGTAGGCCGCGGTCGCGGAAGTGCCAGGTGGGTTCTGCCTTACCCATGGGTCTTGAATGGAGATTCCCTCTCCGCCCAGAGCATCGGGTACGGCAAGCAGGAAAAATAATATTACTAAGAGTGTTTTCTTCATGGTGGCTTACATAAGCAGACGTTTCACGTCGTCTGCTATTTTCTGCGGTTCAAGCTTTTCTGCTGGGTAGCGAAACCTCATCTCGCCTCCTGGGCCTATCAGGTAGACCGCGGGTGAGTGAACCATCGAGTAATTCTGCTCTGAGTCTCCGGGTTCCTTTGAATAAAAGGTTCCGCAGGCGTCGTTTATCCGCTTTATCTCCTGCTGTGGCCCCGTAAGACCCACTATGCGGTCGTGGAAAAACGGAACGTAGGCCCCGAGGCGGGACACGGTGTCGCGATCCGGATCAACGGTTATGAAAAGGGCCATGATCCTCTCGTCTTCCACAATATCGAGTACCTTGCCCAGCATACCAAGGGTGGTGGGGCATATGTCGGGGCAGTTAGTAAAGCCGAAGTTAAGCAGTATTATCTTGTCTGTATAGGAAGAAAGAGAGAATGTGTCGCCGCGGTGGTCAGTCAGAGAAAAATCAAAGGCGGGGCGGCGATACTCATCCCCGTGGAAGTTCCCCACGTCTGTGGACAGAAACACCAGTATCCCTAACCACGCAAGAGCTATAAAAATCAGAGCGGCCAGGGGCCAGTAATATTTTTTCATCTTTAAGGACTCCGCAGCGGATTCGGGTAGAAAATATACACAAATTCTCTCGTCAGAACAAAAAACGGGGCGACTGTTTTTCCTTATAGTTGTCTGTGTCCATATAAGCAATACGGGAATTTCAGAAAAACTTTTTTTTAGCTGAGAGCAAGCGGATAAAAAAGAGCGCCTCAGGGGGGCCGAGACGCTCTCTATTACAAAAAAAGGAGGATGAAGGATGAGTATTGATTATTATTTTCAATCAACACTTTAAAATATAAGTAATTTACTTAAACTGTCAAGGAGAAATTAATGCATCGCGCAAAAAAAAGCGGGCAGGGAGCCGAAGCACCATGCCCGCTTGTGTTACTTCTGCCTAAGGCAGGGATATTACATCATGCCACCCATGCCCATCGGTCCTCCAGGAGGCATCCCGGCTCCGCCACCACCACCTTCTTCCTTTGGAATCTCAACGATAAGCGCCTCGGTGGTAAGGAGAAGGCCAGCCACGCTTGCGGCATTCTGCATCGCGGTCCTAGTAACCTTCGCAGGATCAAGAATACCGCCCTTTATAAGGTCGGTGTACTGAAGCTTTGCGGCATCAAAACCGTTTGAGCCCTTCTGGTTACTTACTTTCTCAACCACTATGGAGCCGTCCCATCCGGCGTTTGAAGCTATTCCCCTGAGGGGCTCCTCAAGCGCTCTTTTAACGATGTTGACTCCGGCCTGCTCCTCCGGATCCGCGCCGTCGTATTTGTCAACCGCGTTTATGGCCCTTATGAAGGCCACGCCGCCGCCTGGAACTATTCCTTCCTCGACAGCCGCCCGGGTAGCGTTAAGGGCGTCTTCAACCCTGTCTTTTTTCTCTTTCATCTCCGTCTCGGTTGCGGCTCCGACCCTGATCACAGCCACACCGCCTGCAAGCTTCGCAAGGCGCTCCTGGAGCTTCTCGCGGTCATACTCACCGCTTGCTATCTCTATCTGGCTTTTGATCTGGTTTATGCGGCCCGCTATGGCGTCCCTGGTGCCACCGCCCCCGACAATAGTTGTGTCGTCGCGGTCTATGACCACTCTTTTGGCCTTTCCGAGATCGGTTACCTTCGCGTTTTCAAGCTTCATTCCGGCCTCTTCTGATATTACCTGTCCGCCCGTTAGAAACGCTATATCCTCGATCATGGCCTTTCTGCGGTCCCCGAATCCAGGAGCCTTTATGGCCGCGACCTTGAGCGTTCCCCTGATTTTGTTCACGACAAGGGTTGCGAGGGCCTCTCCCTCAACATCCTCGGCGATTATCAGAAGGGGCTTGGTGCTTCTTGCCACTTCCTCAAGAAGCGGGAGAAGATCCTTCATGTTGGCTATTTTCTTGTCGAAAAGCAGGATGAGCGGATCCTCAAGCTCAACCGTCATCTTCTCGGGCTCGGTCACGAAGTAAGGGCTCAGGTATCCCCTGTCAAACTGCATTCCCTCAACCACATCAAGCTCGGTATCGAGGCTTCTTCCCTCCTCAACCGTGATGACCCCGTCCTTTCCTACCTTCTCCATTGCGTCGGCTATGATGCTTCCGACATTCTGGTCGCCGTTTGCCGAGACTGTAGCCACCTGGGCTATCTCAGTGCGGCCTTTTACCTGCTTGCTGAGTTTTCTTATATTGCCTGTAACGACCTCGACCGACTGGTCTATTCCTCTTTTGAGCTTCATAGGGTCGTGTCCCGCAGCCACAAGCTTTATCCCCTCGCGGTATATCGCCTGGGCAAGTATTGTGGCCGTTGTAGTGCCGTCTCCGGCTACGTCGCTTGTTTTCGAGGCGACTTCCTTTACCATCTGGGCTCCCATATTCTCAAACTTGTCTTCAATTTCTATTTCTTTGGCCACCGAAACCCCGTCCTTGGTAACTACCGGAGCTCCGAAGGTTTTCTCTATAAGAACGTTGCGTCCCCTAGGACCCAGCGTCGCCTTCACAGCGGCCGCGAGCTTGTTAACGCCTTCGAGAATCTTCTCTCTGGCCTCAGTGTCAAATAACAGATCCTTTGCCATCTTTATGATTCCTCCTTTGTTAGTCTTCTATTACAGCGAGTATTTCGTGTTCGCTGATAATCAGATAATCCTCTCCACCGAGTGAGACCTCGCTTCCGCTGTATTTTCCGAATATCACCTTGTCGCCTGGCTTGACGTCAAGCGGAAAAACTTCCCCGTTCTCAATAGGCCTTCCTTTTCCCACGGCAACAACCTCCGCCTGCTGGGGTTTCTCGGCAGCGGTGTCGGGAATTATGATCCCTCCTTCCGTCACTTCAGACACGTCAAGACGTCTTATCAAGACCTTGTCATGTAGTGGTCTTATTTCCATCTCTAAATACCTCCTTTTTAACTTTTTAAAGCCTCTCTAGCACTTCTGTCTGGTAAGTGCCAACTATAAAGTAAGCACGTTTCTTTGGGTGTCAAGGGGTGAAGAATAAAAAAAGATGCGCAAAGTCAGCCCTCGGAAAATTTAAGGCCGGACGTCGCATGCAGGAGGTCAGCTGCGACCTCTTTACTGCCGGGACAGACAGCAGATGAAGCGGCCAACAAATGCCGCTCCGTGGATCTAAAAGCACAGAGAGCCACGCAAGCTCAGTTCCACATAGCTCCAAGGGGAAGTAGCCAGAGTCCTTCGCCAAACGATCCTGCGGTTTTTCCGCAATAGAGCACAATTCCGACAAAAGGATTTTTCCCGGTGGCTCTATCTCTGAACCACTTCATATGTTTAAAGTCGCTTCTACGGACAGTGGTTGAGGCTTTTACCTCAATGCCCAGAATCGCGCCGTCATCACGGGTTATGATGAAATCAATCTCGCGCTTTTCGCGGTCACGGTAATGGTGAAGTTCATATTTTCCATTTCCCGCATCCACAAAAGAGGCAAGCTCGTTGAAAACAAAATTTTCAAGAAGCTTCCCGCTTCGGTCTACATCCCGCCTTATAAGGTCGACGCTTAAACGCAACATTGAGAAGATCAGCCCACTGTCAGCCATGAAAATCTTCCTCCGTTTCCCGACGCGCCCATAATCTGTATCACTCCAAGGCGACACGCGTTCCACAAGAAACATGGTCTCAAGAATATTTATGTAGGACTCAAGAGTCGTGCGCTGAATGGACATTCCGCCGCCTATGGCAGAGAGGTCAATAAATCTTGACGACCACGCAGCGAGGAATCTTACAAGCTGGCGCATAGCGTCATGGTTTTTTATTCTGGCTATTTCAGCAAGATCCCTTTCAAGCAGAGCTTTCACATAATCTGTGTGCCATCGCCTGCGGGCACGCTCTCCAAGCCCCATAGCTTCCGGGTAGCCGCCTCTGGCTGCAGCCTCGATTAACTCACCGCGATCGTAATTATGCCAATTATATTTAAAATCCTGATCAAATGCCCTCTCAAGAAACCCGGGTTTTGTGTTACGTATTTCTCCCTCGGTAAGAGTTCTCAGCCTTATTTTCGCGATTCGGCCAGCAAGAGATTCCGTTACGCCCGGAAGTTTCCGGACATTGGAGGGTCCTGTTAGAAGAAACTGACCCGGCTGTGTGTTCTCATCTACCGTCATTTTTACAACGGACAGCAGATCCGGGGCTTTCTGGACTTCATCAATTATAAGCATTCCTTTTTCATGAGTGATGAATTCAAGAGGATCAATCTCGGCAATTTCTCTTGATATTCCGTCATCCAGAGTGTGGTACTCGGTATTTTCCATATCAAGGTGTCTGACCAGGGTTGTCTTACCGCATTGGTGCGGTCCCACAAGAAGCAGAACCCTGCGTTCCGTCATCGCGGTTTGAATAGATTTTTTCTGCCACCTCGGAACTATTTCAGCCATTTCCGTTTTCCATTCGCCCTGCCATTATGATCCACGCAATCTTTATAATATAAGTCCCGCAATTTTACTAATAAAAAGTTCGCAGTTCTTATAGTAAAGATCCCGCAAATTTACCAGTAAATGTTTTAACGTGAACCGGACCGAAAAACTACACTCAAGCAGTCAGTTCAGATAATAATGATAGCTTTTGATTGTCAAAATCCCTCACGGTAAGCTTATCTTTAAGGTGATGTTATGGCAGACAGAAACAAGAAACTTGCCGAAATCAGAGAAAATTTTGAAGCTTTTGAAACATTTCTGCCGTCCATTAAACAGAAATATATTGGGGAATTTGCCGTTCTTCGGGAAAAACAAATTGTTGATTATTTTGACTCTATGGAAGATGCAGTAAAGTATGCGGATACAAAGTATGAAAATGGTGTGTACTCTATCCAGCAAGTCGATAATCGAATAGTTGATTTAGGATATTTTTTCCCATGTCGTTGATCTCACAAAGACTTGATGAATTTTCCAGAGGTATGAATTTCCCCAAAAAGACTGAAGGCGGGCGGGGGTGAAGTCCATAAAAACCATGAGTATTGATACGAAATTTCTCAGACGCTGCCTAAACACTCTTGAGTACTGCTTCAAAGAACTTGAGCTCAGAGACCCAGATGAAATTGCCTATGATGTCTACCGCGCGGCCTGCGTAAAAGAGTTCGAAATTATTCTTGAGCAAAGCGGTAAACTGCTGAGAAAAGTTCTGGGCGCCTATTTCGCCGACAACCGTCAGGCGGACCGGCTGGTCTTCAAGGATATTTTCCGCTATGCATCCAAGCACGGTCTCATTGACTCGGACACCTGCGAGCGCTGGCTTTTGTACCAGGACAACCGTAATGACACCTCACATAGCTACGGAAAAAGCTTCGCCGAGAGCACTATCAGGTTGCTTCCGGATTTTATTACCGACGCCAAAGTGCTGGCAGACATAATGGAAGGGGGAGACGATGGCTGAAAGACTGAGCTTATCATCAAGACATCGCAAGATGATTGAAGCGTTGCTGCGCCGTCATCTGCCCGAAGTCGAGGTCTGGGTTTACGGCAGCCGTATCAATGGCCGAAGTCATGGGGGAAGCGATCTGGACCTCGCACTGCGCGCGCCCAGGCTACGGCGGATTGACGCCGACAGGCTGAAGGCACTTTCAGATGCGTTTCGTGAGTCAAATATTCCATTCCTAGTGGAAGCCCGAGACTGGGCATGTCTGCCAGAGAATTTTCACAGGGAAATAGAAAAAAACCATGTAGTGCTTGTATACGGCGAGCAGAGTACGGAAAAACCAAGGTTCTGAGAACCCAGAGAAATACCGAACAGTTGAAGCAGTGATTACCCTCGTCCTAAGAACTTATGTCTCTTTTTATTCAGCGACACCTGGGTGTAAGCAAGAGACACTTTCCACAATCATCTGTGCTATTAGGTCTGATTTCTCAGGATTTTCAGATGGAAGACCAACAATTTCACTATGGGAAGGGTCAGCAAGAAAATGCCCTTCAGCATCAAGTGGAGTATGAATAATACGTAAGTCGCGCAATTCTTTAGAAACCAATCTTTTAATTTCTCCTACATTCAATTCGGCAAACCTTCCGTTCTTTCGCAGTTTAAGCCGAGACACTCTGCGTATTTCTGCTAATTGCTCTTCCTTCGAAAAATTATTGTAATATTCAAGCCAATTAACTGAAACTCCTCTCTCGTCCTCTCTGCCCTCACGCAATTTAAACTCAGAAATACTCACCCGGCCAAGCTCAAGGTTGCTCGGTTTCACATATCGGACGATATGATCACTTTCTGGGAGATCGTTGTTCATGCAGAAAGAAGATTTTCCAGTTTGAACGCTCGGACTTGGTCGTCTACACCTTTTAACGTGTCTGTTCCTGCAACGCGCGAGACAGGCATACTTTCCTCGCGACGCTTGAAAATAACATATCGGGCCAAGCTGTTTCCCAAGAACTGAATTCCAACAAGGTTACCTTCTTCGTCATCCCAGACAACACGAAGATCTCCATTGTCCATCAGAAACAGGCTCCCCCTCTTAATAAATGGTACCAATCTGATAAACATCCAGAAGTCGTGCTTGGAGTTTTCATTAAAATCCACACTTTCTATGATTGCTTCTTCTCGAAGAAATTCAATCCGGGAAGCATAGGAATAAATAGCTTCCAAGGTTGCTTTAGCTCTTGCATTTTTTTCCCAAAAAATCAAACTCCCAAAATCAACTGGAGGCACCATAAGGTTCGTGCTGGGCTCCAAACTAAACCCATATACTCCAAGGGGGTCATACCATTCCGCTGTCGGAGATACGCTGTAGTGAGTATCTATTTCTTTAGTTATTTCTCTCGACGGATTGAGAGCATTTATATATCGACCAGCTAGGGAATGCATATTTGAACTGGCAAACTTCAAATGGGGAATTCCGATTGACCTTTCCTTTTCTCTATCATGTCCAAAAAAAGACAAAAAATCCATCTCATTTAAGGTTTCCCCTAGATAACCGGGATCAAACCTTATCATGTCTGTTTGCATGGATAAACTCATTTGGCTTCCTCCACTGGTTTCCAGTACTGACGCTGGATTTCGGGGTTTGTAATCTCTATAAAACATTTATTGATCAACTCATGCGCATCATCAAACCATGGATCGGTTTTCAGTTTGTCTGCTTTTCCAAGGCGGCCATTCGCCTGAATCTCCACGATCAAAATGGGCTCAGGTCCACCTGACTCCGAGGGTGTAACAATAGTTCTTACTCTGACAATAAGTTGCAGGTTGGGTAACACCTTAAATATATAGCTACAATTAAAAGCGGAGGCGGAGGATGACATAATTCGTGAGACCGGCAAGAAAAACGATGGAATAACGTGCTGAGTGTCTTCAGGGCCAGACCAGTACTCACAGCATTTTATCACGTTGATATAGGTGAGTTGGCAAAGATCTATAGTCAGGTCAGAAGTATCTGTATGGTTATGAATAAATTCAGAAAAGACTGAGAAGTATTTGTCAAAAACAGGTTTTAAACCTGCGCTAAAGCGAGGGTAGTTGGTTTCACGTCTGCGCCAATTAAGCATGAAGGCATTTTTTTGAACTTGTAGCAGATTAGTTTTTTCCTTTGAAATAAACCAGTAGCGAGGCATAGGGGAAATCTCATTTTGTACATCTACAATCTGCTCAGCACCACCTATAGGAATTTGCTGTGATGACTCGGGGAAATCTTGATTTATCCGAGACCAGAAAATGCCTATATGTTCATTTCTGAGATTAGAAATCGGTGGATTAAAGTATGTCGTTATAATAAGTTCGTTTATTGGGGGATTCTGGAATTTTATTGTCATTGACTAACCACCTTGTCTTAGGAGAATTCTGTTCATCTGTCGCTTTCCGGCTGTAAAGCGGGGATTCTCTCCACAGTTGCTGCCTCGTTTGATATTTCTGGGCATGACAACGTCATTTAGATGATTAATTTCATATACCTGCAGTGCCTTGACTTCCAGTGCGAAACTTGATTAAGGCTGGTTTGCTTTTTCCGTGCTCGCTCTTGGATCAAACCTCTAACTCGTATTCAATGTTGAGTTTTAAATCTTCAAAACTACAACCGGTTAAAGGTGTGTCTAAAATCCAAAGATCCAGTCTTCTGTGCCTGCTTTCTCTAATCCCGAACCACATATTTAATCTGCGGAAATCATTCTGCTTCTATTTTATCCTTTTTATATGACGCTTTCTAACCCACTTAGTAAAGATAGGGAATATGTTAGCGGACCCATTTCATAAAACAGGAGGTCTGTCCTAGCTTGCTGTTGACTAAGCTTTTTCTTTAATTCTTTATTCTACACTACTTGAAATTTGAAGTACACTATTAACTCAGAAAGTTTGTGAAGATCTGGTCTAGAGCTATAAATATTAGACAGATACTAATTTACATAGAAACCAAAAAATTACTTGGTAATGTGAATGATTACTCTCGACAGTACAAGCTGAACATGATCCTGGGGGAATGTGCATAACCGTCCAACTTTCAAGAAGCGAGGTAAGTAATATGAGACTGTTTTTACTGATTTCTTTGTGTATAGCGGTTACCCAAGCTCCTTACGCTCAAGCCTACTGGGGATCTCCGAAACAAGAGAAAAGCAAGACGACAGAGTATCTGCGCTATGCAGGAGACTCAGTACAAAAGGGCTATCAGGCTACCAGAAAAACTGCCACCTATGGCCACGAAGCGGCCAAAAACTTGTTGGGTTATGTCTATGCTGCCAGAGATTACACACTCTACTCGAAAGAGGAGTATCTTGCCTCCGTGGTTTCCCTGCCGGTAATGTTGCCTGTTCTGTCGCAAGCAAAGTGGCTTGAACTGTTGGGAAGAATCACTGCTTCGGCCGCTACAGATTTTGATAAAGCTATGGACAGCCTGTATCTCAAAACTCACATTGGAGGCGGCAACCACAGAATGTTTGATGGCGGACATACTTTAGGCGGGGCTTGGAAAAACATCGACAAAATGTGTGAAGTCGCCAAGTGCTCACCCGGTGGGCAGGTAAGCGGGTATTTAAATGCGCTATGGAAAGATATGACTACGCCGAAAGGATTGCCATTTGTAACGCTTGAGAAACAAACATATGATTCTGCGGCAAATTGGATGAGCAGGACAATCCCCGGGGTTGATAAGCAATGGGTGTACGACGCTTTCTCTTACGATGTATTTGAAATCCTTTCCGCCGGAATATCCGCCGCCGCGGTTATCTATTACCTAGACAAGGATCAGGTAGAAGAGTTGTCCGAGCTTCTGGGATCAATGGGGATAGTAAGCATTGTTTCCGCCAATCCGATTCTTGCCATGGTGCTAATTTCCGCTGTTGCTTACGCATTGGCTACCGAAGTTGAAATAAAAGGCAAAGAGGTAACCGAAGGAGCAGTGAAAAGCTCGATTATCTCCGGCGTTTTTGTCCTGCTGCCCTCAGTGTTTCTGGTTGAGCTTGCGGTGGTTGTAGGTGTCGCAATCCTGCTTAACAGGGCAATGACGGATGAGAATTACGCTTTTGTCTATGATTACATCCAGAAACAGTCCGCGGGTTTTGTGAGCTGGATTCCTGAATGTAAGGTTTTGGGCTGTTATGTGCCTGATATTAACACCCGGATTCTACGAAGACAATAGCATATGTCTTCGCATCCAAGACTTAGATCCAAATACAAATCAATGCGAAGAGTTGGGTATATCACCCGTGTCCCCAAAAGACTTATTTTTTCGCCTTCTCAACAAGCTCGGCGAGTTTCCCAAGTGCCTCAATAGGGGTCATGTTATCGGGATCAAGACCTGCCAGATCCTCGACTACAAGCTTTTCTTTCTGAAACACCTCCTCAGCCTCCTCTTCATCTTCTTCCACATTGAAAAGAAGCAGCTGGCCGCCGAGCATGGACCGGGAAAGATCGGCTTTGAACTTCTCAAGGGAAAAAAGTACCTCCCGGGCAGAATTAAGCACCTTGGCCGGAACTCCTGCAAGCCGAGCCACCTGAATCCCGTAGCTGTGGCTTGTGGCTCCGGGGAGAAGCCTGCGCAGAAACAGTATTTCCCCTCCCTGCTCCTTTACCGCTACGTTTGAGTTGGTGATCCCGGGCTTTACGTCTGCCAGGTTTGAGAGCTCGTGGTAGTGCGTAGCGAAAAGTGTGAGGGGTCCGAGGTCGTATAAATACTCAGATACGGCCCATGCTATACTCATACCGTCAAATGTGCTGGTTCCCCGCCCGATCTCATCCAGTATGACGAGGCTTCGGTGGGTAGCATTGTGCAGGATGTGCGCCGTCTCAACCATCTCTACCATAAAGGTTGACTGTCCGGCGGTAAGATTGTCAGAAGCCCCGACCCTTGAGAATATCCGGTCAAATATCCCCAGTGTGGCCTCCCGGGCCGGAATGAAGCTTCCCATCTGCGCCATAAGGACTACAAGTGCGACCTGCCTTATAAGTGTCGACTTGCCGGACATGTTGGGCCCCGTGATTATCATGAAGCGCTCAGCCTCCGAATCGAGTGTGACATCATTTGGGACAAAGCCTTTCTCTGCGGCGATACTCTCGACTACCGGGTGGCGACAGTCAGAAAGCTTAAGTACCGGGCGGTCTGTAAACTCTGGTGCACAGTAGCCGTAGCGCGACGCTATCTCCCCCATGGAGCAGAAAACGTCTGTCTCGGCCACAGACAATGCCGTTGCGGATACGCGGGCTGACTCGGCGGCCGCCCGGGCCCGCACTTCTTCGAAAAGGGATGCCTCAAGCGTTACTATTTTCTCAGCAGCTGTGAGTATCTGTTCTTCGTATTCCTTGAGTTTCAGGGAAGTGAAGCGCTCGCTCCCCGCAAGCGTCTGTCTTCTTGAGTAATCTTCTGGTACAAGTGGAAGCCTTGAGTTTGTAACCTCTATGTAGTAGCCGAACACCCTGTTGTAACCGATTTTGAGGTTATTTATCCCCGTACGCTCCCTCTCGCTTGCCTCAAGCTCGGATATCCACCGCCGCCCGTCGCTCTGGATGTTGCGCAGGTGGTCAAGCTCAGGGGAGAAGCCCTCCCTTATCACTCCTCCCTCACGTGCAAGCGCTGGAGGGCTGTCAACAACTGCCCTTTTAAGGTAGTCGCTAAGGTCTTGAAAGGGGTCCATCCTCTTTTGAAGCGAAACTAGGCTCTCGGATTTAAGGTTCCCCATGGCGTCCCGAAGCATCTTTACGTGCAGGGAGGAATCCCTTAGGGACGCAAGGTCCCCGGGTTTCGCAGAAGGAGTCTCGATTCTGCGCATGAGCCTCTCAAGGTCCCCGACGCGGCGAAGCTCTCCCATGAGTGTTTCCCTTGTAGAGTGGTTCTCAAGGAGATCTGCGACCGCGACCTGTCTTTTTTTTATCTCCCCAACGTCAAGCAGTGGATAGCTCATCCAGCGACGGAGAAGCCTTGAGCCCATGGGGCAGCGGCACTCGTCCATAACCCCAAGCAGGGAATGTTTTTTCGATCCTTCGCTTGAGACCCGAAGCTCAAGGTTTCTTGCCGTCCACTCATCCATTTTCATGTAGGAGACGGTATCGTAGTACTTGGGGAACTCTATTCGGGGAAGAAAGTCTCTCTGGGTTTCCCGCAGGTAATCAAAAAGCGCTCCGCAGGCAAGGACGCATGCGGGAGTCTTCTCGATCTCAAGTGCCTTGAGGGTAAGTACCCCGAAGCCGTCGCGGAGGACCTCCGCACACCTCTCAAGGTCCCATTTCCACGAATCGACTTTGGTTACCAGAGTATGGGGACTACGGTCAAGCAGGGATTTAAGCCAGGGGGGATCCGTATCCCGCTTCGGAATCAATATTTCTTTCGGGTTTATGTTCGCAAGCTCGGAGAGGATGTCCTGCAGGGAGCGGAAAAATGAAGTTCGGAACTCTCCTGTTGAGATATCACAGAAAGAAAGAGCGAAACTGTCTTCTTCCACAGCGACACAGGCAAGATAATTGTTACTCCCTGATTCAAGGTTCTCTGAATCCAGAAGTGCCCCGGGAGTAAGAACCCTAACTACCTTTCTCTCAACTATTCCCTTTGTCTGACTAGCACTGCCCACCTGCTCGCATATCGCCACCTTTTTCCCGCTTCCCAGTAGCTTTGATATATGAGGCTCTGCGCTGTGGAAGGGAACTCCGCAGAGTGGTATGGGATTCTTCTTAGAGCGATCTCTTGATGTGAGGGCTATTCCGAGTATTTCCGACGCGATCTTTGCGTCATCGTAGAACATCTCGTAGAAATCCCCGAGCCTGAAAAGAAGTATAGAGTCAGGATGCTCTTTCTTTACACTCAGGTACTGGTTCATTAAAGGAGTCTGTGAACTCATTTAATGAACTATTATACTGAATTTAAGTGGGGTTTCTGAACTGCCGGAGGCGGATGATGAGTCATCATTGATCGGGGGTTTCTTCAAGTTTTTTGAGCATTTTTCCGGACATGTTCTCAGGGTTGTTGTAAATAGCCACTGATTCTCTAAATACTGAGACTGCGGT
>JAPOSJ010000097.1 GCA_026709745.1 Candidatus Dadabacteria bacterium
AGAAAAAGCGCTTCGATTACCGCAGATGAGGCGCTCAAGAAAAAGGTGATCGACATCATATCCCCTGACATACCTTCTCTTCTTTCGGAAATAGACGGCATGGAAGTGAAAATAGGAGAGAAAAACGTCCGTCTTAAGACGGCTGGTGTGCCTAAGCAGCACCTTGAGATGAGTCTTCGGCAGAAAATAGTGAATATTCTCAGCACTCCTGACATAGCTTTTCTACTCCTTTCTCTCGGTTCGCTTGGAATATTCCTTGAGTTCTACAATCCAGGAATGATTTTTCCCGGAGTGGCTGGCCTTATTTCCCTGCTGATCGGGTTTGTTTCCCTTCAGATTCTTCCCTTTAATTACGCCGGACTGATACTGCTTTTCGTGGCCATGGCACTTTTGATATCTGAGGTATATGTGACGAGTTACGGTCTTTTGAGCCTTGCTGCACTTGGGTGTCTTGTCTTCGGGGGACTTCTGCTTTTCGATACGCAGGAATCGGATATCGGGGTGAGCAGGGGAACAATAGCGGCTGTTGCGATAACAATTGGATTGCTGTCGGTTTTTATTGTATACTTAGGCTTAAAATCCTTTAAAGTCCCCGTTCAGGGCGGTTTCGAGGGAATGGTGGGTCAGAATGGGGAAGTCGTTTCTTGGTCCCAAAGAAGCGGAAAAGTTTACATCGGAGGAGAATACTGGGAAGCGACTGGGGAACGAGAGTTCTCTCCCGGTGAGAAAATAAAAGTAATAGAGAGTAAAGGAGATCTCGTCGTCAGAGTCTCAGATTATGACGGCAAACAATAACGTGTAATGTCCATAACACTGATTGTAATTCTTGTAGTTGTCCTTATCGTTGTCATATCAGGGCTTAAGATCCTCTATGAATATGAGAGGGGAGTGATATTCCGTCTCGGAAGAATAGTGGGCGTGAGAGGTCCGGGATTCATAGTTGTCATCCCCTTTCTTGAGAGAATGGTGAGAGTGAGCCTGAGGCTCGTTACCATGGACGTGCCTCCCCAGGACGTGATCACCAAGGATAACGTTTCGGTAAAGGTAAACGCTGTTGTCTATTTCAGGGTGGTTGAGCCCAACAGGGCGATTCTTCAGGTTGAAAACTATCTCTACGCCACATCCCAGCTTTCCCAGACGACCCTGAGGAGCATCCTTGGACAGGTGGAACTCGATGAGCTTCTCTCCGAGAGGGAGAAACTTAACGTCAAGCTCCAGGAAGTCCTCGACAAGCAGACCGACGCTTGGGGAATCAAGGTTACAATGGTTGAGGTGAAGTACGTTGACCTCCCGCAGGAAATGCAGAGAGCGATGGCCAAGCAGGCGGAGGCAGAGAGGGAGAGAAGGGCGAAAGTGATAAGTGCCGAAGGAGAGTTCCAGGCTTCGGCCAAGATTGCGGAAGCCTCTGAGATACTGTCGGAAAACCCCGTTTCCCTGCAGCTTCGGTTTCTTCAGACCATAAATGACGTGTCTTCCGAGAAAGCCTCGACAATCATTCTGCCTCTTCCGATTGATATATTGAAAGCCTTTACGTCAAAAGATGAAAAGAGCTGATTAATAAGCTTTGTGGCAGACCTAAACTCTTTTTAGAGACTCCATGGAAAAATTTCTGCGTCTCTTTGCGCTTGCGTTTCTCCTTGTGTCATCGGGGCTGCTCACCGCGGGCTGTTCCCGGAGCACTGATTGTCAGGGTAAAAACGATAACTCTTACCTCAAAGCCAAGACTGACCCTAGGACTTTCTCCGCAGGAGGCTCCCTTATAAGGGAGCTGGGAGAGGAGCCCGCGACCCTTAATCCGGTTATAGCGACGGATGTATACGAAGGTACAGTTAACGGCGGAATCTACGAGACGCTCATACGACGAAATAACGCGACCCTTGAGTTTGAGCCACTGTTGGCGAGATCTTGGGAGGTCTCCGAAGATGGACTTTCTTATACCTTCTACTTGAGAAAGGACGTAAAATGGCATGATGGAACTCCATTCACAGCAGATGACGTGGTTTTTTCCTATGATTCCATAAGGAATCCGAAAGTTGCCGCGGCTCACCTGCAAAGCTATTATCAGGACGTTAAGTCCTATACCAAAATTGACTCTTACACAGTAAGATGTCAGTACGGAAAACCTTACTTTCGTGCTTTTGAGTTCTGCGGTGGAATTCCTATAGTGGCCAAGCACATTTTCGAGAAAGGAGACTTTAACACAAATCCTGCCGGCAGAAGTCCTGTTGGTACGGGTCCCTATGTGTTTGAGCACTGGGAGACCGGGAGGGAGATCAGGTTAAGGAGAAATCCCGATTACTGGGGCGAACCAGCATGGCTTAGGGAAGTAGTCTACAAAGTTGTGCTTGATCCCACCGTAAAGCTTCAGCTTCTTAAAAAACAGGAGCTTGACTTCGCGGGCCTTCTTCCGCTTCAGTGGTCAAAGCAGAGCTGCGGTACTTCGTTTCGAAATAAGTTCTATAGGGCTTCCTATACGACCCCTGGTTATAACTATATAGGCTGGAATTCGAAGAAGCCGTTTTTCAGCGATAAAAGGGTGAGGCGGGCGATGACCCATTTTGTAGACAGGGAAACCATCCTGAGGGAGATTCTCCTGGGTCTGGGAGAGATCGTCACCACGACTTTTTACGTTAAGAGCCCTGAATACCCACACGATGTAAAGCCTTATCCCTACGATCCAAAGAAGGCGAGAGAACTTCTTGACGAGGCGGGGTGGCGCGACAGTGACGGTGATGGCTTAAGGGATAAAGACGGAGTTTCGTTCCGTTTCGAGTTTTTGCTGCCCACAGGTTCTGAGACCGGTGAGAAGATAGCGACCATACTGAAAGAGGAACTTTCCCGCTCTGGTATAGAGATGCGTATAAGGAAAATAGAATGGGCGGTTTTTATCCAGAGCATGAATGAGCGCAAATTCGATGCCGTGACTCTGGGATGGAGCTTGGGTGTGGAGAGCGACCCTTACCAGCTCTGGCACTCCTCACAGGCCGAGGAGGGCTCAAATTTTGTAGGGTTTAAAAACTCCCGTGCAGATGTCCTGATTGAGGATGCCAGGAAGGAATTCTCGCGGTCGGAGCGTATAAAGAAATACGAGGAGTTCTCAAGGATTCTTCATGAAGAGCAGCCGTACACGTTTCTGTTTGCGAGAAAATCCACCGTTGCTGTGCACAGAAGGTTCCATAATGTAAGGCTCTATCCGCTGGGATTTGATACGAAAGAGTGGTTTGTTCCTGAGAATTTGCGCAGGTATTAAAACTAAGAGTTTTCTGCATGTCCGGCTGGTTTTACGGTTCTACAACCTTAGGGTTTTCCTTAATCTGCCGTTTCTATATCTTTTTTGCCCGAATTTTTCAGAAAGCAGTTCCATACCTTTAGATTACTTCATTCTTTTATGTGTATAATTCCTTTTCTCTGGAGTTTCTTTCCCGATGAAAGACTATATCCTGAAAAGACTTTTGCTTGTGATTCCCACACTGTTCGGCATCACACTTGTCACCTTTATGGTTATACAGCTTGCGCCTGGGAGTCCTGTTGAGAGCAGAATGTCGATTGATCAGGGGATAAAAAGTGATCAGGTGACAAAGGAGATAGTTGAGCAGACAAAACAGCTTTACGGTCTTGATATACCTGTTCACCAGAGGTACTTCATCTGGCTACGCCAGATAGTGACGCTTGATTTCGGCAATTCCTACAGGGACCATCGCCCTGTAATAGACAAAATAGCCGAGAGACTTCCTATCACGCTCATACTTAATGCTCTCTCGATTTTTCTGGTGTATCTAATAGCCATACCGATCGGGGCTTGGTCCGCCGTGCGCCAGTGGAGTCTTGCGGAACGGGCCACAACTTTCATTCTTTTTCTTCTCTACTCTATTCCGAGTTTCTGGATGGCTGTGGTGCTTATCTATTTTTTCGGCGGTGGGGGAGCGTTTGATATCTTTCCCATATACGGAGTGCACTCGAGAGGGTATGAGGAACTTCCCTTTTTCCAGAGGACTCTGGATTTCCTGTGGCACCTTGTTCTTCCCGTGTTCTGCCTTACCTACTCAAGTCTCGCGTCGCTTTCGCGCTACCAGAAAGGGAGTCTGCTTGAAGTTCTCCGGGAGGACTACATAAGAACTGCGAGGGCCAAAGGTCTTGCGCCTAACAGGATACTTTTCAAGCATGCCCTCAGAAATTCTCTTATCCCGATAGTGAC
>JAPOSJ010000114.1 GCA_026709745.1 Candidatus Dadabacteria bacterium
AAACCGAGCAGGAGGCTGAGGTGATTTATTCTGTCAAGCGTTATCAGTGAGGGGAGTTTTTTCAGGTGGCTTCCGATGATTTTCGACTTAAGCTGATTTTCCTGGAATATGTACATCACACCCGCTAGAAATGCTATGGCGAAAAACGCCTCGCCGAGAAAAACAGACAGTATGTGCGCAAGTACCCAAGGATTGTTAAGAGTCGGGTCCCCTCTGATCATCCCTTCAGGAATGATTACGTAGGGAAGGGTTCCAAGGAAAGCCACGGGAAGCACAAAAGCACCCAGCACCGGGGTTCTAAACCTCAGCTGCGAGATCAGAAAGACAAGAGCTATTAACCAAGAAAAAATAAACAGAGGTCTTGAAGTGCCTCCGGCCAGTATGTCACCGCGCATGAGAAAACCGACCAGCAGGGCGGTATGGGCAAGCACTCCCGCAATTGCGAAATAAACTCCGGCCCGGGAGATTTTTCTTTTTTGCGACCAGAGGTACGTTCCGTAAAAAAGGGAGGAGAACAGGTAGAGGGCTGAAATCAGATATATGACCTTCATTGAAGCTATATTGTATTGCGTGAGCCAGCAAATACAAATCGGAAAGAGCCCTCAGTCCTCCGAGAGATTTTTAAGACTTTCCGCCTGGAAATGGGCTGAGATCGGATCGAGCAGCGGATCGAGATCCCCTCCCAATACCGCCTCGATTTTATGGAGAGTAAGGCCTATTCTGTGATCGGTTATCCTCCCTTGGGGAAAGTTGTAGGTCCTTATTTTCTCGCTTCTGTCGCCACTTCCAACCTGAGTTTTCCTGGTGCGAGAGATTTCACTCATGCGTCTGTGCTCCTCTACTTCATAAAGCTTAGCGCGGAGCATGCTCATAGCGTGAACTCTGTTTTTCTGCTGCGAGCGGTCATCCTGACACTGAACAACGATCCCGGTGGGAAGATGAGTTATCCTTATAGCCGAATCCGTTTTGTTTACATGCTGACCTCCCGGCCCCGAAGACCTGAAAGTGTCCACCTTGAGATCCTTCTCATCCACTTCCACATCAATTTCATCCGCCTCGGGCAGCACGGCTACGGTAGCAGTTGAAGTGTGTATTCTGCCCCCAGCCTCCGTCGAAGGTATACGTTGCACTCTGTGAACCCCGCTTTCATACCTAAGCTTGCCGTATACTTCCCGCCCTTCGATTTTCACCACAAGCTCTTTTATGCCGCCGATTCCGGTTTCGTTCATGATTATGGTGTCAATCTTCCAGCGACGGTTCTCGCAGTATCTTGAGTACATCCTGATAAGATCGGCTGCAAACAGCGCTGCCTCCTCACCCCCCGCTCCAGCTCTTATTTCAAGGAAAACGTTTTTTCCAAGATTTGGATCTTTGGGCAGAAGAAGCTTTCTTAGAGTCTCTTCAAGCTGTTCTCTTTGCCCGGAGAGTTCATCGAGCTCCTCTCGGGCAAGAATTGCAAGCTCGCTATCGTCAAGTAGGGCGCGGTTCTCCTGCTCCGCCTCCGCAACCACTTTGAGACTCGAATATACAGAGACTATATCCTCAAGCTCTGCACGCTCCTTTGAGCAGCGGACTCTATTCTGGGCGGATATGTCGGGGTCGCCAAGCATCTTCTCAAGCTCGATGAACCTGCGTTCAAGCTCTTCAAGTTTTTCAAACAGCTTCTTGTCTTCAACTGGAGTTATCTGCATGGCAGAAAATTATAGACAAAAAGTTGTTAAAACGTAAAAATCCTTCCCCTCTCCCTGTAACAGAACCGTTTTGCGTGCAATTTTACTTGACTTATTGGGGTGTAGAGTTAAAAAGCTTGTACAACTATAACGGCAAAGTTACTTCGTCATTTTGAAAGATTTAGTTTGTCCGTTTTAGTTCTCAATATTATGCTAACTCAATAATGGGAAGATTAAGTAGCCGGCTTAATTTGTTAGGGAGTTAAGCTCCGTTTAAGGAACTCTTAATCCAGCTTTCAAAGCTCATAAAACAGCACTTCCATTTATGCGCTGCACTGGCCTCAGTGATTCTGGAATATGTAGATGCGGCCTTGGGGTTCTCGGCCTTGGCAGCGGCATGATACTCATCCTGCGCGACTTCTTTTCCCTACGCACCACTCTGGAATAAAACCTCAGCCGCTAGATCTTCCTGGTGAGCACCTTTAAAGTCTTGAGTATCCGAGGCTGCGGGCAAAACAGCATGCAGCTAAGAACGGTCGGGTCATTCTTGTCCCAGTCTGCTTTTGACGGATTGAGGCAGATAAAACACAGGGTCGCCACCCTAGACCTCTCTTTGAAGCATAGATCTGCAATTTCCGCAGTCGCTTATTATTGAGTCGTTCTTCTTCACCATTTTTTCCGACCAGAAACTGTTTCCCCCCTACACTATTTTCCGTGATAAAATACTATTTCGTTTCCTGAATACTTAGGTCAAAGAGGAGCTATTTTAATTCCATGAAACCGTTTTCGATAATGCATATATCTGATCTTCATCGTTCTCCCTTTGATACTATTTCCAATGATGAATTAATTTCAGCACTTGTAAATGACAGAAATCGCTATGTTGTAGAAACTCCCTCAATCACAGTTCCGACAGCCATAGTTGTCAGTGGTGACATCATTCAGGGAGTTTCTCTTCATGAAGATGATTTCGCCGCCAAAATTGAAAAGCAGTATGCCGTAGCTGAACAATTCCTTGATGAACTTGTGGAACGTTTTCTGGAGAATGACCGTTCACGTCTGATTATGGTTCCTGGGAATCATGATGTTGACTGGAATACGGCATTCAGTGCTCTTGAACCGGTTCAAGACGAAGCGGTACCTGATAACCTGAAAGCGGAATTGCATTCTGAGGATTCCTCTTTGCGGTGGGACTGGAAAACCCGGACCCTATATCGTATTAATGACCCTGAACTTTATGAAAGCCGCCTAGATGCTTTCTGGAGTTTTTATGAGAGATTCTATAAGAATGTGTCTGGATTGCCTGTCGCTAAGAATTCTTTGGATGTCCGCCTTTTCAGTCTTTGCGACAGCCGCATAGGAGTCGCCGCCTACAATTCATGCTATGGCAATGACTGCTTTGCTTCTCATGGCATGATCCGGCGAGGTACTGTCGCCCGTAGCGATCTCGACCTGAATGATTCTAGGAAAACCTATGACTTGCGGATGGCAGTTTGGCATCACAGCATTGAGGGTTTGCCGTATCATACTGATTACATGAACATTGATGTTGTTCGAAGCATGATTGGTCGAGGTTTCCGGCTCGGTTTACATGGCCACCAGCACAAGGCTCAGGTTAGTCCACAGGAAATTTGTCTTCCTGATCGTGAAAGAATGGCAGTAATCGGAGCGGGATCATTGTGCGCGGGTGCCAATGATCTTCCGGTTGGTGTGCACCGGCAATATAATATTCTAGAAATAGCAGAAGATTTTCGTGGTGTCCGAATCCATGTCAGGGCAATGGCAATTGCGAATTTGTTTTCTCGTTGGTGGTTCACGGAGTTTGGAGGGGCGAGTCATAGGGACTTAGACTGGGAATCCCCATGCAACTCTCTTGGACTGGCAACAAGTACGCAGATCATGCGCAAGAATAGACTCATTGTGGAAGCGGAAAAAGCTATCAATACTGGAGATCCGGCTCATGCTTTTTGCATGCTTGAATCGTTGGAACTTCCACCTGAAAGTTATGAACGCCAGATTTGTCTGCTCGCCGCGACAGAAACGCAGAACTGGGATGCAGTTGTTAACATAACAGATCCACCAGCCACGATTGAGGAACTTACGCAGCGCTTTCAAGCGTTTATTGAGTTAGGTGATTTCAATGGAGCGGTTGATGTTTTAGACCGATTTTCCCGGCTAATGCAGCTTCCGGTATCGCTAGAGTCGGAACTCCGTAGTCTGGCGAATGCACAGGAGTCTATGAGAAAATGAGTAACTCTTCAGAAAAAATTCCGTTTGCTGTTGAAGTCAGTCGCATGATTGAAGTTCTAGCGGAGCAGGTTTATCCGACACCTTTTGCCCTTCTGAGGGAGAATGTACAGAACTCCTTTGATGCAATATTGTTGCGTAAGCATCTGGGACAGCAGTTTGATGCCCGAATTGATGTGACTATCGAACCTCAGTGGATATCCGTTAGTGATAACGGAATCGGCATGTCGCGTGACGATCTGCGCAATCATTTTTGGCGGGCAGGTTCCAGCAG
>JAPOSJ010000156.1 GCA_026709745.1 Candidatus Dadabacteria bacterium
ACCGAGCGGTCAAAGTCAGAACACATCTCCGAGAGGTAATTAAACGGAGAGACGAAAACCGCCTGGTAGATCTCATCCACATACCACCTGTTACTGGAGCCGCTTCTAAATGCACCGGCTGCCCTGCCCACCGCTACGGATTCTCCCTTTCCGCGCCAGTAGAGTAGGATGCCGCCCGCTATTCCCGCAAATGCCGCAAGGACTGAGAACCCCACAAGGGTCCAGTGACCGAAATAATGCGAAGATGCGTATTGCGCGCCATGGGGAACCACAACTGAAGAGGAAAGGAATTTCTTTAGAAGATCCGTGTAGTAAAAACCCACGCTCTCGCCCATGAATCCCGGTACGCAGAGAAGACCCCCAAAAACTGACAGGACCGCGAGAACCACAAGAGGCGCGGTCATTACGGCCGGGGATTCGTGCACACGTCTTTTTGTCCTGTAGTCCATTCTCGCTTCACCTTCAAAGGTGAGCACATACAGTCTTGTCATGTAAAAAGCCGTAAGTACCGCCGTAAAGAGTCCCACGGCCCAGAAAAACGTGTGGCCGCCGTCATAGAGCGAAGCCAGTATCTCATCTTTGCTGAAAAACCCCGAAAGAAGAGGAAAACCGGAAATCGCCAGTGTCGCGACCAGGAAAGTCAATGCAGTTACGGGAATCATTCCGCGAAGTCCGCCCATTTTTCTTATATCCTGTTCTCCTGCCATGGCGTGTATAACGCTTCCTGCCCCCAGAAAAAGAAGCGCCTTGAAAAAAGCGTGGGTAACAAGATGGAATATCGAAAACACGTACGCTCCCGCCCCGGCGGCCATCAGCATGTAGCCAAGCTGACTCACGGTCGAGTAAGCAAGCACCTTCTTTATGTCATTCTGAGTAATAGCTATTGTTGCGGCGAAAAATGCGGTGAACGCTGCCACGATCAAAACGACGTTTGAAGCCACCGGAGTGAGATCAAAAAGAACAGAGCAGCGGCTCAGCATGTAAACCCCCGCTGTGACCATGGTCGCGGCGTGGATAAGGGCACTCACAGCGGTCGGGCCCGCCATAGCGTCAGGAAGCCAGACGTGAAGGGGGAACTGTGCTGATTTTCCGACGGCACCTACGAACAGCAGAAGCGCCATAGCGGTTATAAGAGACGGTGAGATGCCGGAAACAAAACTTGCATCAGAAAGCCGGGAGAAAACATCTTGGTAGTCAAGTGAGCCGAACACGGTAAAAATGAGAAAGATGCCGAGTATAAAGCCGAAATCACCTATTCTGTTGACAACAAAAGCCTTTCTCCCCGCGTACACACGAAAGGAATCCTGATACCAGAATCCTATAAGCAGGTAAGACGCAAGTCCAACTCCCTCCCATCCGATGAACATCATGGGGAAGTTGCTTCCTAGAATCAGAACCAGCATGAAGAAAACAAAAATGTTCAGGTAAGTAAAGTAACGCGCGTAGCAGCGGTCGTGGTGCATGTAGCCAATAGAATAGACATGTATGAGAAATCCTACCCACGTTACCACTAGAGCCATCACAGCTGATAGGGAATCAAAGAGAAACTCAAAACCGATATTGAGGTTGCCCGACAGCATCCAAGTGAAAAGTTCGGCCGTAATGGGTTCCGCTCCCACGGGGTTCTGCGAGAGAAGATCAAGGAAAAGCCGCGTGGACAGAACTGCGGAAATAAGAACGGAGGCGCACGCTATAGTGCCAACGATCCTGTCGCTTGTGCGTCTTGAGAGCGCAAGGATCCTGTCGCAGAGACCGGTAGCGAAGAAAAGCCCGTTGAAAACAGCCCCGGCAAGCGGCGCAAGAACTATTAGAGCAAGCACTCAGACAACCCTCCGAAAATAAATCACGGCAATCAACCCCTAAGCAGTTTCAGTAGATCGATATCAAGACTTTCTCTCTGCCTGTAAATCGAAACGACAAACGCAAGTCCGACAGCAACCTCAGCCGCGGCCACCGTTACCGACATCAGAACAAATACGTGTCCGGTAGCGCTTTCATAGAGCCTTGAGAAAGCGACGAAAAGCAGATTGCAGGAATTAAGCATAAGCTCAAGGCACATAAGCACGACAAGTATGTTTTTCCTGGTAATCAACCCGTAAACACCGATTGAAAAGAGCACGCAGGCCAAAACCACATAATGAGTGGCCGTGATTTCCATCTCAGGACTCCCTGCCCTTTGCTATAACCAGAACTCCCACCATTGCTACAACCACAAGAACCGAGGCAAGCTCAAACGCAAGCAGGTAGTCGATGAAAAGCGATCTTCCAACGTCGGCAACCGTACCGAAATTCCCGGGGTCCTCAAGCTTCGGAAAACGAATGGGAGAAGACAGGAAAAGCTTTGAGGCGAGAAATCCCGTAGCAGCGACAAAAAGCAAAAGAAAGGTTGTTCTCTTCGGTATGTTCATGCTGTCAAACCTGAACTCACTCTCCCTTATGTTGAGGAACATGACTGTAAAGAGAAAGAGCACCATTATTGCTCCCGCATAAATCAGTATCTGTATCGCAGCAATGAAATGGGCGTGGAGAAGAACGAAAAGAACGGCGGTGGAAAAAAGGGTAAGAACAAGAGAGACGGCACTTGAAACGGGATTTCTACTGCTCACAACCATAATGGCACCGAGTACTGAAAGAGCAGAAAAAATGTAGAAAATGACAGTATGAGACAACGGGTTTTCCGGAAACAGATTTGGGAATCAATTATAGATGGAATGCGTATAGAGTCAAACCGGCGAGGGATTCTACCTGCTTCTGGAAACTCCCCTCTTCGGGCAGCATCCACTTAGTGGACAGCGGCTACAAAGAGGAGAGACGGGTCTGCATATCTGCTGTCCTAAAGCAACCAGAAGAGAGTTGTACTCTATCCAGTATTTTCGGGGCAGTTTTTCCTGAAGAGCCATCTCAGTTTCATAAGGATTTTCGGTATCCACATAACCCCACCTGTTGGAAATCCTGTGCACATGAATATCGACGCAGATGGCAAATTTTCCATAGCCGAGAGAGAGAACTAGGTTGGCGGTCTTTCTACCGACTCCGCGGAACTTCAAAAGCTCATCCAGACTGTCCGGAACCTGGCCGTCATACTCACCTATCAGCTTCTCACATATGCTGATTATATTCTGTGCCTTAACCCTGTAAAAACCGACGGGGTATATAAGATTCCTTACCCTGTTCTCTCCGAGTTCAAGCACCGTGCGGGGAGTTGAGGCTTCGCGGAAAAGTCTCTCTGAGGCTTGCGCCGTGGTCTCATCTTTGGTTCTAAGGCTGAGAACGGTTGAGATAAGAACCCTGAAGGGGCTCTTTGAAGAAACGGCCGTAAGCGTAACAACGGGAACATTCCATCCCGCTGACTGCTCTCTTATTATTCCCAGAACCTCCGCTATGTTATTCCTATCAATTTTTTCAGTCATCTGAATGTAAGGAGCGAACAATTACTGAATCCGAGACTCTCCCGTGCCGCCAGCGCACTTGGTCGATATATCATCCCATTTCTGAAAAAATACCTTGAGTGCAAGCTCCGCCTCGGCAAAATTAGACAGGGAAACAAGCTCCAGAATTTTATTGACTTCTGTTACGCTGTTTTCGTTTTTCAGGGTATAGGGATGTATATAATTGCAGATGTCACCATAGTTAAGCACCATGTAGCTTCGCGAGTCAAACTGTACAAGCCACTTTCTTAGGTCTTCAAGACTCCGGTCAAGGTTGTGGAGAAAAAATTCAAGAGAATTTAAGGGTTCTGAGGACATGGTCTTTTCAATTTTATCCCGCGAGGAGACCAGTCTGCTTTTTGAGTGCTCAAGAGTGGAATTGTAGTGAATCGAGTTAAAGCCCCAGTGCGTATAGAAATTTTTTCTGCCCTCCTCGGAAAAAAGAAGGAACCACTCAAACGGAACAATATTTTCAGATGAAAAACAGTTAAGAGAATCTGAAGTGGGTGCGACAAAATAGCTGCCGCCTTCATCCTTCATGAAAAGACAATCGGGCAGGTCTTCGTGGGGGGAATCAAGATGGTCAGAGAGTGCCTGGCGAAAAGCGCTGTACTCATTGCCGAACCATATTCCGAAAGGGGATGTGGGACCACCCCAATAAAGCTCATAAAACTTAAGGTACCTGCTCCAGTATTGAGACTTTTCTCTGAAAGAATCAAGAGGCTCGTAAACTATCAGGGTACTAGAAGGCAT
>JAPOSJ010000063.1 GCA_026709745.1 Candidatus Dadabacteria bacterium
TGTACCTCTCAACTTCTTTTGGATTTTCCTCAATCATTTTCTCTATAATTGAAGAAATCTCGCCTTTATCAGTGATCTGGTTAAGTCCTTTCTTTTTTGCTATTTCCTCGGCACGTTTCCCCCCGCGGATCATCTCAGAGAATATTTCCTTGGCAGTCTTGCGGTTTATTTTTCCTTCCCTGATAAAATTCAGCAGTTCGGCCAGATGCTCGGGTCTGACGGGAAATTCAGTTATGCTGTCCTCATTTTTAATTTCTCTCAGCAGTTCGTTTAAAATCCAGTTGCTCACCGCTTTGCTGTCACTTGAGTACTTAGCACACTCTTCAAAGTATTCTGCAAGAGGTTTTGATGATGAAAGCGTTTCTGCGTCGTTTTTCGGCAAGGAAAAATTATCCATAAACCTGCTGAGTTTTTTATCGGGAAGTTCGGGGAGGGACAGGCGGATTCTTTCCAAGCAATCCTTGCTCACTATGAGCGGCAGGAGGTCGGGGTCCGGGAAGTACCTGTAGTCGTGAGCCTCTTCTTTTGATCTCATCGCAAACGTTACACCTTTTTGCGAGTCAAAGAGCCTGGTTTCCTGAACAATTTTTTTCTCGCTTTGAAGAAGTGCTTTCTGTCTCTTGGTTTCGTATTCTATGGCTCTTTGTATGAAACGGAAGGAATTGAGATTCTTTATCTCGGTTTTCGTTCCGAGTTCGCTCTGTCCCACGGGCCGCAGGGAAATGTTTGCATCACAGCGCAGGCTTCCTTCCTCCATATTTCCGTCGCACACCTCGATATATCTTAGGATTGACCTCAGTTTTTTTACGTATTCAACAGCTTCTTCTGCGGTTGAGATGTCAGGCTCACTTACTATCTCCACAAGTGGCACTCCCGCCCTGTTAAGATCTACATGACTTTCAAAGTCGGAGTATTCATGTACAAGTTTTCCCGCGTCTTCTTCAAGATGTATACGGGTTATCCTGACTTTCTTTCTGCCGTTTCCGCAACCTATCTCAAGATATCCCCGAAGACAGAGAGGTTCATCGTACTGGGAAATCTGGTATCCTTTCGGAAGATCTGGATAGAAGTAGTTTTTCCTCGCGAATCTGGATTTTTCCGCAATTTCGCAGTTCGTCGCAAGCCCCGCTTTTATTGCATACTCAAGAACCCTTTCATTAAAAACCGGCAGTACACCCGGCATTCCCAGACAGACCGGGTTTACCTGGGAGTTAGGAGAACTTCCGAATTTTGTTGAAGAAGAAGAAAATATTTTGGATTCGGTAGCGAGTTGTGCGTGCACCTCAAGACCGATTACAGCTTCATATTGCATTATTGTTCCTTCATGGGAAATTTGATAAGACAGCAGGGCAAAATTATATATGTGCTTTGTCCGCAGGCAACCCCAACGCTGCATATTTTATCTGCATTTTGATTTATGTCAGGATGAATTGCCTCGTACACATCAAGTATAATGAACTAGTTCATCAAACAAACGTTCCAGAGTACCTAGAAGAACCGATATGTCAGACGTAAAAGCTCTTATAGTTTCACCACACCCAGATGACCTTGAAATAGGTATGGGTGGAACCGCATGTTCGCTCATGGAAAAAGGTATTGAAGTGGTTTCCGTTGTAGTTACTGATGGAAGAAGGAGTGCGAATCCGCTTGGTATAACTCAGCAAGAGCTTGTAAAGACAAGGGAGCGGGAAGTCAGGGAATCCTCCTCGGTACTAGGAGTTAAAGTCTCTCTCATGGGTCTCTCCGATATGGAATCTGATGTGAACAGAAGTGAATTCAGCTTCATGATGGGGAAAGTAATAGCTGACTTGCGACCGGCAGAGGTATACCTTCCGCATCCCGAGATCGATAAGCATAAAACCCACAGGACGGTTTCCCGGCTGACGCTTGATAGTCTTAATACGGCACTTAAGGACGAGAGTTTTGAGTGCGAATGCTGGTTTTACGAGGTATGGACTCCTTTTCCCTCATACGACCGCATTGAGGACGTAACTCCTTTTGTCGACCGCAAGCGCCAGGCTATTGATGCTCACAGGAGCCAGACTGCATACAAGGACTACACCGAAGGAATAATGGGTCTTAACAGGTATAGGGGTGCTTTTCACGATACTGCGGACGGATTCGCACCGCTGTGGGCTGAGGTATTCATAAGGCATATCTCCGTCTGATCCTGCCTCAGTAAGTATCTTTTCCATTATCCGAAGAAATTTGGCATTTATTAGGATTATTTCAGTATTTCGCCTGTTTTCTCACTCCAGAGAAACAGATCCATTTCATCAAAATCAAGTCCGTTTTGCTCCGTGAACCTTTTGAAGCTGTTTTCTATCTCAATGTATTTTGCTCTCGAATGCGGTGCCCGCACGGATTCCGTTATACCGAGTTCAAAAAGGCACTGAAGTATGTGCTTGTCAAGAATAGCGTAGTCTCGAAAACCGACATTTCTGAGAAAGTGGCTTGCTTCCTTGAAACCGAGTCCCTTTATATCCTTGTTGAGCGCGAAAAAATCCCTTCTCTCAAGCGGATTTTCAAAGGAGAGAAGAAGAGGCCTCAGTCTCAGTCCGTATCTGCGGGAAAGATAGTCCCTTGTGTGAACCACATGTTTTGAACGTACGTTCGGAAACCTGTAGACTCCGCGCAGCTTTTCCCTGAGTTCGTCTTCGCTTGCTACTGGAAGTATGCTTCTTACTGCGTTCAGGGCGTTTAGTCCCATTTTTGCACTTGCTCCGGCAGTAAATATACAGAAAACAAGCTCTTCGAATATCTGCTCTTCTGAAGCGTCTTTAATAATACGCTCAAACTCTCCTAGTTTTCTTTTTATCTGAGGTGATTTGGACGGAAGGTTTCTCTTTATTGACTTTACCGTCAACATCCGGGGTTTATTTATAGATAACCAGATTCCTTCCGGCGATCAGGGTGGTTGAAGACATGTTATTCCACTTCTTTATCTGGGATACTGAAACCCTGTAGCGAAGTGCCAGTTCGCTCAGAGTGTCGCCCGGGATTATCCTGTGATTTAGTTTTGTAGGGGCATAACGCTGTGCGGATCTGTAGGAGAGTTTCTGTGGAATGGAAAGGGTTTTCCCTGCTATTATGAGGGATCCTTTCAGATTGTTAGCCCTTTTTATTTCATCGATTGAAGTTCCGTACTTTCTTGCCAGAACATAAATATTCTCTCCGGGGCGAATCTTGTGCTTTACGTATACGACACTTGTTCTTGTGGGTATTTTGAGCCTCTGTCCGGGACGTATGATAGAGCTTGAGAGGCGATTTGCGTACTTGAGTTCCTCGACAGATGTTCCGAACTTTCTGGCTATTTTCCAGAGGCTGTCGTCAGGTCTCACCTTGTACCTTATTGGTCTTGTACTGAAAGGGCTCCTGACATTTTTCAGGTTCTCTATCTCTCTTTTGACCGACAGGAGTTTTTCTCCATATCCTTTTGGAACCTTAAGCTGATAATTTTTCCCGGGAGGAGTGGAAAGTCCGACAAGCGAGGGGTTGTATCTGGCAATCTCCTTGTAGCCCATATCAAGGAGATTTGCGATTTCCGCAAGACTTTTTCTTGGTGGAACGCTGACGATCTCATAATCTTTAGGTGCTCCGCCAACTCTGAAACCATACTTCTCAGGGTTTTTGGCTATTATCAGGGCGGCATTGAATTTCGGCACGTAGTTTCTTGTCTCTCTGGGGAGTTTCCTCGAAATTACCCAGAAATCCTTTGAGCCTGTTCTTGCTATGGCCCTTGCTACTCTGTTCTCTCCGCAGTTATACGCGGCAAGGGCAAGCTCCCATGAACCGAATTCATCATAAAGCTTTCTGAGGTACTTCGTAGCAGCCAGGGTTGATTTCTCGACATGCATTCTCTCGTCTACCCAGTAGTTCACTCTTAGTCCGTATCTTTTTCCGGTCGGCTTTATAAACTGCCAGAGACCGACTGCATTTTTTCTTGAAACAGCTCTTGGATTGAAACCACTTTCTATAAGAGGCAGATAAGCGATGTCTGTGGGAATCCCCTCGGCACGAAGTGTCTGCTTGATCTCCGGAAGAAACTTCTCGGAGCGGTAGAGGAATTTGGCAAAATCCTTTTTACCTTTTCCTGAAAATCGCTTG
>JAPOSJ010000188.1 GCA_026709745.1 Candidatus Dadabacteria bacterium
TTCTCAAATTCCTTGGCGTAACCGGAAAGGACATCTTTGGGCACATCTCCGAAAATGGAAACGCTCACAAGTGGGGAGTTCGCCCTTACTTCCTCGGCCACAGGTTCTTCGGCATCCTCGGGAAGCTGGCCGGTTATCAGACGGACCCTGGAATCGATTTCCCGCGCGACCTCAGTTATATCTTCGCCAGGGTAGAGCTCAGCCACTACCTTGGAAAGCCCTTCGGAGGAAACGGATTTTACGATCTTGACTCCAGAGACATTTCTTATCTCCTGTTCTATGGGAATGCTTACGAGATTTTCGACGTCCTCGGCTGAGGCATCGGGAAAAGGTGTTTTCACAAGCACAGCTTCAAGCTTGATTGAGGGAAGCATCTCAAGCGGAAGGGAGAGCGCAAACAGAAGCCCCATCACTATTATTGCTCCAGTCAGAAGGTTTACAAAAACTGGATTCTTTATTGAAAAATCGGCGACATGCATGGCAGATCAGTCGACAATTCTTACCATCTGACCTGGAAGCAGACCGACATTACCCTCGGTTATGATTCTGGAATCCGGGGGAAGTGAATCAAAGTATATGTAGGCTGAATTATCATCAATCCATGTGGGAGAGACCTTAACCTTCAAAGCTTCTCCGTTTTTCTCAACCATCACGAAAGCAAAAGCTTCCTTGCTGTCAGACAGGACAGCCGTTTTGGGGATCTTTACAACATTTTCAAGTTGCTGTGCCGGTATCTTTACGGAAACTATTTCCCCGGGCCACCATTTTACGGAAGGATCGGATATGGCAATCTCAATGTCGTAGGTACCTGAGAAATCATCGGCACCGGGACTCACACCGCTTACTTCGCCAGAAACTGCTTCCTCCACTCCGTTTCTAGTCAGGGACACTTCCAGAGTGTCTCCCCGTTTGACGATTCTCGCAACTGATACGTCCACCCCTGCTATTACCTTCCTGCCGCTTAGGTTGACGACCCTGGCTATCACGTCCCCGCTTCTTATCTCCTGTCCGATGTCAGGAACTATTTCAACTACCTGTCCCTCAATGGGGGAGCTGATTTTCAGGTTCTTGTAATTCCATCTGGCCCTGTTGTAAGAAGCCTTAAGTGCCTTTACGCCGGCTGAGGCAGTTTCAAGCAGATTCCGTGACGTTTCGGTCTCATCCTCCGACACTATTCCTTTCTCAAAAAGAACGGTGTTTCTTCTGTATACCCTTTCGGCCTCGGCGAATTGCCCCTTGGCAGATTCAAGATTGTACTTCGCTTCGTCAAGCCTGGTTTCCACGCGGTAATCATAGAGTTCAAGTATGATTCCATCTTTTTCTATTTTCTGCCCCCTGCCGGAGTCTATGCGCTTCACCCATCCTGAAACGGTTGCGCGGACCGAGACTGTCTGCTTGCCACGGACTCTTCCAAGAACGTCTGTGTAGATTGAACCCTGAGATGCAACAGGCTTCATTATTTTTACAGGCCTGTGGGTAATTTCCTGAGGACGCTGATGAGCACTCGTTTCCCTTTCGTGAAGAAATCTTGCGTACAGAAATACAAGAACCAGAAGGAATCCGAGAAAAATACCGAGCAGCAGCAACCAGCTTTTTCTTTTTCGCAACCAAGACTTTTTCATGCTCATCACCTGAAATTCAGATAAATCCTAGTACTATACAGTATCAAGATTGACCGGGATTGACAATAATAATGATTGACTTTTAGCCAATATGGCCCCATAATTTTCAGAAGATTTTGAAGGAGGATTAGAGTGAGCGACAAACCACTGACAAAATCCCAGCTTTCAAGCAGCCTAGCGGAGAAAGTGGGAGTAACAAAGGGGGAGGCCAAGACCATGATTGACGCCTTGGCATCTATACTCTGTGAAGAAGTAAAGGAAAAAGGAGAATTGACAATCCCGGGAATCGGCAAGATGGTTCTAAGTAACCGCAGTGCCAGAACGGGTAGAAATCCCGCCACCGGTGAAGTAATCAATATACCGGCCAGAAAGGTTCTGAAGTTCCGCGTGGCGAAAGCCTGCAAGGACTCTGTTCTGAGTTAAAGAGTTTCTTCAGCTGATGTCGCCCCTAAGGGACCATCTGAGAATCTCAACAGGGTGTACTACCTTTGTCCCGCAGTCTGAGTCGGCAAGTCCCTTGCGGATCTGTATCATGCAACCGGGATTTGCAACGGCAAGGTAATCGGAGCCGGTTTTTTCTATATCGCTTACTTTTCCCAAAAGAAGCCTTGTGGACATTTCGGGTTGCACCATGTTGTATATCCCCGCACTTCCGCAGCAGTGTTCTGAGCGGTGCATCTCGGTAAACTGAACTCCCGGGATGCTTCTGAGAAGTCTTCTTGGAGCAGACCGTATCCCCTGCCCGTGAACAACATGGCAAGCGTCCTGATAAGTGACCTTTATGTCAAGCGGGTGAAGTGGCGCTTCTATCCCCGTATCTGAAAGAAATTCCATGATATCCATGGTTTTGGCTGAAAACCTTTCTGCAATCTCTGAGTAAACAGGGTCGTCGCACAAAATCTCAGCATATTCCTTCATAGTTGAACCGCATCCTGCGGAATTGACCACTACAGTGTCCACATCAAGGGCAGAGAAAGTATCTATAAGCCCTCTTGCGAATTTCCTTCCTTCCTCAAGTCTTCCCGAGTGAATTGAAAGCGCCCCGCAGCATCCCTGATCCGCGGGGACGAAAACATCGCAGCCGCTTGCACACAGCACTTCAACCGTAGCCCTATTTATCTCCGGGAAGAAAACACTCTGGACGCATCCACTGAGAAGGGCGACTTTTTTCTTTCTCCTTGAGGTTGCCGGATAAAAATCCGAAAGAGTTTCCCCCAAGGCGGAGGAAACTTCCGGGAGCATGTGAAACATGGAAGAGGCAGAGGGACTCACTCTGTTAAGAAAAGAGGGGGAAAGTAGCTTCTTAAGGCGAAGAACTCTTACCATATAAACAAGCGGAAGCAGCAGCCTGAGCCTTCTAGGATAGGGGAAAATATTGAAGATAAAGGCCCTTAGAATTTTTTCTCCAATTCCTCTGCTGAATTTTCTTTCAATCTGCCCTCTCGACATCTCTACTAAGCTTCTGTACCTGACTCCCGAGGGACACGCGGTTTCGCAGGCAAGGCATCCGAGACACAGATCAAGATGCTTTACAAGTGCGTCGCCCATCGGGATTCTCCCCTCCTCAGCGGCTTTTATAAGGTGGATTCTTCCCCTCGGAGAATCAAGCTCATTGCCTGTTTCAAGATATGTCGGACAGGCTGAAAGACAAAATCCGCAGTGAACACAGTCTTGTATTATCTTCCTGCTGGGCCTGTCCGTATCATCAAAAGCACTCTCAGGCGACATTGCGTCCCTCCATTTTCGAGGATATAGAGAAAACCAGAGTCTGGGAGCCCGCGCGGCGAAAAGCATTTTCGAGCTCACTGTGGGTTTCAAACGACTTTCTCTCAAGCTTTCTGCCCGATATATCAAAACGAAGAGATTCCCGGGAAAAAGGATTAGGGTTAACCATATAGTTAAGCCCGTCCTTTGAGAGCAATTCTATCTGTGCCATCTCACCCGCGTAGTTTAGCGGAACATCGCGTATGGTGGCTGATCTTTCACCACGGCAGAGTACAAGCGATATCATGTCGCCCACCTGAAGAAACCTGAGATTCGTTCTTATGTCGGCGGGGATATTCTCCCTTGGGTTATGTTCTGAAAAATCGATCCTGAGCGTGCGGCACAGAAATTCCCTGATCCTCTCCCTTAGCAAGACGGCAGCCCTGCTTTCCGGGTTTCTGGATATAGTCCTTTCATTAAGTTCTGCGAAATGAAGCGCGATGAGAGCGCAGGCATAGGGATGCTGATCCACATACCTCTCGAAACATTCAGACCATATCTCGAGCTGGCTCTCAGGCGACATTTCCGTAAAGCTCTTGGGGTATCCGTTTCGCCGGTTAAAATCAGCGGCACCATCCGTTGTCTCCCATCCGCAGTCATGTTCCCTGATTGCCAGCATCACCTCGTCCACAGGGCTAGGGGCCTCAAAGTCCTCGTTGCCCCAGAAGCTCATTATCCTTGAAGAAAA
>JAPOSJ010000243.1 GCA_026709745.1 Candidatus Dadabacteria bacterium
ATCTATTCTTAAACCTCCTACCCAGATTATTCCGTCGCGGGTTTCAAAAATCGGAACTTTCTTTCTCAAAAATCTCGGTATCTTAAGGTTAATGAAAAAATCCTTGAGCTTTCTGGTTCCACTCATTCCAAGAGGGATGAACCTGTCACCATTTGAAAAACTCCTGAGCTTAAGCGGGAAACTGACTTTCTCAGGCGCAAAGTACCCGACCTCATCCTTACCCCAGAGAGAGGCATCATCCGTAAGCTCAACAGTGACCAGAAGGTCCAGCGAGATCTTCCGGGTTCCTTGTTTTTTTATCTCAGTAGGCCGTAAAGCTTGGAAATTCTTCCCGCGGGCGAAAAAGAAAATCCCGTGACCCGAGTGAAAAACGACATCCCCGGGAAGGTTCACTTCTGCCGAGGGCTCCCTTGAGTGTAGCACCTCGTCTATTGAAAAAAGGTGCTTTGCGGAAAGAGATTTCAGATCTCCCTTTACGACCAGAATCGATTTTCTCATTACGGAAAACCTGATGGCCCGGGGTTCTTTAATGAGTTTTTGCGTATCTCCCAACACATCTCCCGCAACAACCCACGCGAGTTTTCTGAATCTCTTTGCGGCCTCGGCTGAAATGAAATCCGCCTCCGTCGCACAGACCGAAGCCACCCTAGAGAGAACCTGACCGATGCCCGGATTATAATTTTCAAGCAGAGGGACAAGTTCGTTTCTTACCCTGTTTCTCAGAAATTTATCTGAACTGTTGGTCGAATCCTCTCTCCAGGACACACCCTTTGATCGCAGGTACTCCATAACTTCAGGCTTAGTAACATTTATGAGAGGGCGTATTATGTTACCTCTGAGGGGCCTTATCCCGGCAAGACCATGGGAACCGCTTCCTCTTATGAACCTCATTATAATCGTCTCCACCTGGTCGTTAAGGGTATGCGCAGTGGCGATCTTCTGAGCAGAGTGCTTTGCCAGAACATTATTGAAAAAACCGTAGCGTAGTTCCCTAGCGGCGTCTTCGAGAGAAAGCCCGCGTTTTTTTCTGAAACTTTCCGTATCAAACCGAATGCATTCAAAAGCGAAGCCGAGACGCCTGGCCGCTTCCCTTACAAACTCGGCATCTTCTTCTGATTCATCTCCCCTTAGACCGTGATTGACATGGGAAACTATCACATCTGTGTCCAGATAAAACTCCCGCAGATCCCAAAGAGCAAATAAAAGCGCCATGGAGTCTGACCCGCCGGACACTGCCGCAACAGTCACGTCCCCTGCAGCAAGCATTCCGAAGGAATCAATCGTTTTTCTTATCTTGTCCAGAAACATTGGAGTTGCTCTGGGAGATTCCGGCGGAAACTATAAGTCGGAACGCGTCTTCCACGGAAATATCCAGTTCCTCCAGCTCCTCTTCCGGAGCCATCACGTAAATACCGCTTGTGGGATTCGGGGTTGTGGGAATAAAAAGGCTGACTAGTCTGCGGTCTGTCGTGTTATGGTTTCTTCCTGACTCTGTAACTCCCGTAACAAAAGCTATGGCGCGAATTCCTTTTCTAGGGTACTCGATCAGAACAACCCTCTTCATGTTCTGCATCTGTGATGTAATAAAAAGAGTCTGCACAACCTGCTTCACGCTAACGTAGAAGGTTCTTGCGAGCGGAATCTTGGAGATAATAGATTCACTGAACAGGAGCATCCTTCTGCCGATAAAGTTCCTTGTAACAGCACCCAGAAGAATGATCAGCAATAGGGTTGCGGCAAGCCCTATAACGAAAGAAATTCCCTGAAACACGTAAGGAGGGAGATCTATGAAGTGGCGCAGAATCCCAGCAGGGCCTGTGCTGAAAAAGAAAAGCATCCACTTTATTAGCTTGTAGAGGACGAAAATGGTCACCCCGAAAGGAACGATAATCAGGATGCCTGCTATAAAGCTCTGTTTGAAGAAGGAAGATTGGGAGGGGTTGGAGTCTGGTATTTTAATCCTCTCTTTTCTGGTCAATTTTTTTCCTGAGAAATCTGCTCGGTTTGAAAACGACTGTGAGGCGGGAAGGTATGTTAACTTCCTCGCCGGTGGACGGGTTTCTTCCTATGCGCGACTTCCTTCTCGTAACCCTGAAGGTTCCGAACCCCGGCAATTTTACCTCTTCGCCTGCCATAAGCTCTTCTCTAATCAGGTCGAAAAAAAAGTTTATTATCTCGGCGGATTCCCTTCTTGAAAACCCTACTTTCTCACACAAAACACCTGTCAGATCCTTTTTCGTCATGAAAAGCTCCCCTTTTTAAACCGAGCGTAACTCAACCCCTATTATTTTTTCCAAGCTCCTAAGAATATCCTGCTGAAGACTGTTGGCATCATCATCGGTAAGGGTCCTTTCCATGTCACGGAGAACAAGAGAAAGCGCGACGCTCTTTTTTCCACGCTCAAGGGAATCGCCCCTGTATATATCAAATACCCGAGCATTTTCTATTATACCGCAATCGACTTTTTTTATAACCGAAAGAATTTCACGCACCGGAACCGCATCATCCACCACAAGTGCTATATCGCGACGCAGAGAAGGGAACTTGGGAAGCGGCGAAAACTTTCTCCTGAAGGTAGTATAAACAGCTGAGAGAAGAGAGAGATCAAGTTCAAGGACATACAAGCTTTCGCTTATCTCAAGCTTTTCCAAAAGATGGGGATGCAACTCACCCACCAGCCCAAGAACATTTCCGTCAACCAGTAGGGCAGAGGATTTTCCGGGCCACAGAAACCCATGATCAGCGGAAATTGATCCAAAATCCACCCTTGAGTCTACTGAAAGAACCTCAAGGCTTCTTTCCAGCACACCTTTAATATCAAAAAAGTCGAAATTCTCTCCTTCCCATATCTCAGGCGCTCTTTTTCCTGTAGCAATTGCGGCAAACTTCTTCACTTCGTTCGGAAGCTGATCCATGTTCTTGGGATAAAAAACCTTAGCAGACTCGAAAAGCCTAACATCCTGGTTCTGCCTTGAGAGGTTGAGTTTCACGTTTTTCACTAACGATGGCAGAAGGCTCATCCTCATCTCGGAGAGCTCACGCGATATCGGGTTCAGAATGCGGATTGACTCCTCAAAGCCGAATATTCTGAGGAGTTCGGGAGACTCAAAACTGTAGTTTATAACCTCAAGAAAACCGTATGAGACAAAAATATCCCTGAGCCTTTTTTCCATTACCGTTATAACGTTGGGTTTTCTGGCCACCATGGGAACCTCCGGTAAAACGGAGGGAATGTTGTCATAACCCAGAAGACGGGCAACTTCCTCGACTATATCCACTTCGCGTTCTACATCCACCCTGAAAGTAGGGACCCGAAGCACAAGCTTCTCGGCTGTGCGGCTCAGAACCTCAAACCCGAGGCTACATAGAAGTTCCGCTATTTCTTGTGAATCTGTGGATACGCCAACCAGTTCGCGGACCTTGTCGACCGACAACGATATCTCCTTAGGATTCACGGGATCGGGATACATGTCGACAAGCCCTCTGGCGACTTTTCCTTCGGACAGGCGGCTTATAAGCTCGGCGGCGCGATCAAGCGCGAATGAAACATTGTTTATATCAATTCCTTTTTCAAACCTGATTGAAGATTCGCTCTTAAGACCGGTTCGTTTGGAAGTTTTCCTTATGCCAACAGGTGAAAAACAAGCGGATTCAAGCAGAACGTTACGTGTCGTATCCTCTATCTCAGTGTCAAAACTGCCCATGATTCCGGCAAGCGCGACAGGGCGGTCCGCGCTACATATAACCAGATCCTCGGCGAGTAGTTTTCTCTCGACTCCGTCAAGCGTTTTTATGGTTTCGCCTTCTCTGGCTTTCCTGACAGAAATACGGCCCTGATCAATCTTATCATAATCAAAAGCATGAAGTGGCTGTCCCTGCTCAAGCAAAACGAAGTTAGTAATGTCAACAACATTGTTAACGGAGCGGATTCCGCAGTACTCAAGTCTTTGCTGAAGCCACGCGGGAGAAGGAGCAATTCTGACCCCTTTAATCAGACGGCAGCAGTATCTAGGACATTCCGAGGGTTCTGCCACCTCCACTGTGATCCTT
>JAPOSJ010000178.1 GCA_026709745.1 Candidatus Dadabacteria bacterium
GTTCAATTCTTCTCTCCTATTTCCCCTTTACCTTTCTCAGAAGCCAGGAAAGCGGATCATAATATTTGTCAACCACCCTTTCTTTAAGCGGAATAATTCCGTTATCAGTTATGTGTATGTCCTCAGGGCAAACTTCCGTGCAGCATTTCGTGATGTTGCAGAAGCCAACTCCTGCTTCCTCTCGCGCGAACTCTCTTCTGTCAAGAACATCCAGTGGATGCATCTCCCTCTCAGCAATTTTTATCATAAACCTCGGCCCGGCAAATGCGTCTTTGCGGTTATGATCGCGAAGTATGTGACAGACGTTCTGGCACATAAAGCACTCTATGCATTTGCGGAATTCCTGCCCCCTCTCAACGTCCTCTTGGTACATGATCCACTCGGTATCTTCAGCGGGGGTAAATGGAGGAATCGTCTTACTTACTTCGTAGTTCCATGAAACATCGGTTACCAGATCCTTTATTACCGGAAACGCCTTGATAGGGTAAACAGTAATCGATTCACCCTCGGCAAAACTGTCCATGCGGGTCTTGCAGGCAAGCTTCGGTTTTCCATTTATCTCGGTACTGCAGGAACCGCACTTGGCAGCCTTACAGTTCCATCTTATCGCCAAGTCGCCGTCGTAGTTAGCCTGTATGTAGAAAAGCGCGTCGAGGACAACCATTCCCTCATCTACAGGGACCTCATACTCCTTTTCCTCTCCCCCATTCGAATCACCGCGAAAAACTCTTATCTTAGCTACCGACATTACTTATCCTCCATAAACAGTTTCGAAAGCTCCTCGGGCATTTCCATAATCGGCCGGGTTGCGACGTCCATTTCTCCATCCTTAACAGCAACAACAGAGTTGAGCTTGCCCCATAATTTATCGTCGCTTTCAGGGTAATCGACCCGGCTGTGAGCTCCTCTGCTCTCTTTTCTCGCAAGCGCACACCTCGCCAGTGCTTCAGAGACGATCAACATCGACCTGAGATCCCTGCACAGATGCCATCCGGGATTAAACATCACCGAACCCTCTATCTTAAGCGTTTTCGCTCTTTCTTTGAGATTCTCTATCTCATCTATGCCTTTCTGTATGTTATCCTCCGTACGGAACACCCCTATATAGCGCTGCATCACGTCCTGGAGATCCTGATAAATAGTGTAGGGATTCTCTCCCTGAGTGTTGTTAAAAGGCTCACGAAGCTCGTTTGCGAATTCCTCCACAAGCACGGCGGATATTGAGGAATGGGATTTTCCACTTGCATAAGCCGCGGCCCCTTCTCCCGCCCTTTTCCCGAAAACAAGAAGGTCCGAGAGGGAATTTCCGCCGAGACGGTTGGCACCGTGCATTCCTCCGGCGACTTCGCCCGCTGCGAAAAGTCCTGCAACCGTGGTTGAGCAGTCTTCCCCATTAACCTTGACTCCCCCCATAACGTAATGTGTGGTCGGGAATACTTCCATAGGTCCCTTTGTTATATCTATGTCTGCAAATTCCATGAACTGGTGATACATGCTCGGAAGCTTGCGTTTTACGTAATCAGCCCCCCTGTGGGAAACATCGAGAAACGCTCCGCCATGTGGAGAACCGCGTCCCTGTTCCACCTCTGTGTATATGGATCTCGCGACCACGTCACGGGTTGAGAGTTCCATGCGCTCGGGATCGTATTTCTCCATGAAACGCTTGCCCTCGCTGTTTGTGAGTATGCCGCCCTCTCCCCGTACGGCCTCTGTAACAAGGATTCCTCGTACGCTTGGGGGCCAGACCATACCGGTTGGATGGAACTGTATGAATTCCATATCTATGAGTTCCGCTCCGGCTTCATATGCCATTGAGTGGCCGTCACCAGTATACTCCCATGAATTAGAAGTGTACTTGTAGGCCTTACCCACTCCGCCAGTCGCAAGAATAATTGCGTTTGCGCGGAAAAGAACAAACTTCCCACTCTCTCTCCAGTAGCCGAAAGCACCCACAATCCTGTCTCCGTCTTTTACGAGATGGGTTATGGTGCATTCCATGTAGACATCTATACCCGAGTGTATTCCCTTTTCCTGAAGGGTTCTTATCATCTCAAGACCTGTCCTGTCGCCTACATGCGCAAGCCTTTTCCACGTGTGCCCGCCGAAAGCCCTCTGATTTATCCTTCCTTCTTTAGTTCTGTCAAAAAGTGCTCCCCAGTATTCAAGCTCGCGTACTCTCTCTGGAGCCTCCTTAGCGTGGTAAAGGGCCATCTGCCAGTTGTTGAGCATCTTTCCACCCTTCATGGTGTCTTTAAAGTGGGTTTCCCAGCAATCCTTTGTGTCGACGTTTGCCAAAGCGGCTGCAACGCCGCCTTCCGCCATTACGGTGTGGGCCTTGCCGAGAAGGGATTTGCATACAAGTCCTGTTGAGGCGCCTTGGGCAGAAGATTCAATGGCAGCCCGAAGTCCTGCTCCGCCGGCACCGATAACTATAACGTCATGTGTATGTGTTTCGTATTTTTCCACGTCTATATCAACCTCAGATCAGTAATTGTTCCGTTAGCGACCAAGAATACGTAAAGGTCCGTAAGAGCCACAAAGACCAAGCTCATCCACGCCCAAGTCATATGTATTTCATTATGGACGCTGGCTGCACCCCACAGACGAAAACGTGTCGGGCATCTTGAAAACACGTCAAGCTTTCCACCTACTAGGTGGCGAAACGAGTGGCAGGAAAACGAGTACATGCTAAGCAGAAACGCGTTGACGGTAATAATTATGGTTCCGACGCCAATGCCTATACCATCTTGGAAGAAAAAGGCTTCATAAGCGTCAATCCACAGAAAAAGAAGGATAACGGTAGATGCGTAGAGAAAGAACCTGTGGACGTTCTGAAGAATGAACGGAAAACTCGATTCCCCGGTATAAGAAGCCCTCTTGCCAAGTGGCTTGACCGCGCAGCCTGGCGGTGAGAAGAAATAAGCCCGGTAATATGCCTTTCTGTAGTAATAGCAGGTCGCGCGAAATCCAAGCGGGGCCCAGAGAATAAGTATGGCCGGGGAAAACGGCCACCAGTCAGAAAGGATTAGCGGGGAATAAAAAGGTGAAAGATAGGGTTCAGTGTAGTAAAATTGGTTTGAAAGAGCCCTCCACGTGGAATAGATTCCAAAAGCCCCCAGCACTACCCCCGTCACCAAGGGTGCTACCCACCATGCATCTTTTCTCATAGTGAGCGTCCGGCTCGCCGTACCGTTAGCCATATTGTACAAACCTCCAGGAAATATCTAAAAACATCCGGCACATATGTCTTAAAGCAGCAATGTAGCCGGAGGGCGGAATGCAAGCATAAACCTCACAATATTCCCATTCCGTCAATTATCTCGCAAAGATCCTTTACCTTGCCCGCGGAGACATAGAGAGCTTTCATTTCCTCTTCTGAGAGTTCAAACTCTATTATCTCCTCGACCCCTTCCCTGCCGAGCCTCGCGGGAAGACCTACAAAAGTATCTTCTATTCCATACTCTCCGTTTGCGTACACGCAGCAGGGCAGTATCTTCCTTTTATCTTTTATGATCGCCTCGGCCATTTCTACCGCGGCTACCGCAGGAGCATAAAAGGCGCTTCCAGTCTTAAGAAGCTTCACTATTTCAGCTCCTCCATTTCGTGTTCGGTCAACCATCTGTTCAAGTACATCAGGAGAAACAAGCTCTGTAATTGGAACACCCGCCACGGTCGTGTGACTCAGAAGCGGAACCATCGTGTCTCCATGCCCGCCAAGAACGGAAGCATGGACAGTTTCGACCGAGACCCCGAGCTCCATTGAGATAAAAGCCCGGAAACGCGCAGAATCCAGAACACCGGCCATTCCCATCACTCTATGATAAGAAAAACCGCTGACACGGTGTGCCACCTGTACCATGGCGTCAAGAGTAATATTTACCAGTAACAGTATAGCATAAGGAGAAAGGTAAACCAACTTATCTGTGAAACTATTTACCAATAAATTATATGTATATATAATATCTAAAATGATC
>JAPOSJ010000034.1 GCA_026709745.1 Candidatus Dadabacteria bacterium
CTTTTTTTCCTCAGCCACATAGGGAAGGTACAGCAGATAATTTATGAAAAGAACATACCCGAGATGACATCGGCATTTGCAATTGCCCAGCAGACTTCGACGCTGCTTGCCGCTGCTCCCCGTATCACAGCAAGCAGTCCCGAGCAGTTCAATTCCATAGTTGGACAAATAGACCAGCAGGTGCAGAAGTTTGAAACACAACTCTCAGCCATGATTGAGGAACAGGGGGAAAATGAGCATACAAAGCAGATTCAATCTGATGGGATTGTTATAATTCAGAACATTGAGCGGATCAAATCTCTTGCCAAGAAACGTTTTGAGCTACAGCAAAAAAGCGGGAATCTCAGAAGTGAATTTCATGATCTGCAGAGTAAGGTAACGTCGATTGTAATTGAGAAGATAGACGATCAGACGTTTTATATGATGACAGGCTATAAGTCTCTTGAGGAGAAGAAATCACCTTACTCTGTTCATTTTTCGGAATCAGAATTCCTGATATATCGCAGCCTGTCTGACCTGCGGGAAGCTGTTACAGTGGCTGAGCGCTTGCTAGCAGACACATTCATAGTAACAGATGTCGCGATGCTTGAACCATTGCGGGAACGCTTTGAAGCTACATCTGGAAGTATCATTCGATCACTTGCTGTGATTGACGAATATGAGCAGCAAGGAAATCATGCTCTCCACAGTCCTGACGGTGAAAATCAATTGTTTGATGTGCTTAAGAACGGGACGCCCTATGATTATCCATCTTTCATTTTTGAAGATCTGATATCATTCGGTAGAAAGGAAGGCAACGGATTTGACCTGCGCAGTCAGGAACTTGATATTGACAATGAATTATCCTCTCTGCTAAGTGAGAATCAGGTTTTGGGTATTGAAATCGTAGCTCAGATAAGAAGGGTTGTGAATGATTCCAGTATGGCTGCCGGGGAGATGGCGAGCAAAGCAACTTCAGTAACCGCAACGAGCGTGAAGCTGCTGGTGGTTGTGAATATTATTAGCATAAGTGGAGCGATTCTGTTTGGCTGGCTGCTCGTGCAACGTCGTCTGATTCGGCGTCTGGAGCAAATATCGAACCATATGCAGCAAATGGCTAATGGAAACCTAGAACTTGACATTGAAGTCAAGGGAGATGACGAAATTGCACAGTTAGCCAAGGCGCTTGAGGTGTTCCGAAATAACGCACTGGAAGTAGAACCCCCCGAAATAACGCGCTGGAGATAGAATCCCTTAATGTTCCGGAAAAACCTGATAAAAAACTACAGGAAAAAATGAAGGGTCTGAAAAATAAGACAAAATCCCAAGTGTATCTGTACAGTGTAATAGAACGATGCAAGGAGGAAGTACTCAATTGAAAGCAAAAGACGTAATTATTCACCACGGGTTAGCAATAAAAGTGAGAAGTATCTGGCTAGACGAAGACACTTTGAATTTCCTGTGCTTTATCAAGCAAAAAAATTGTATATTATAATAATAGCTGTGTTTGCTTATATGGAACTGCGCAGCTGTTTTGAGGTTTGAAATGTGGATTATTGCAATATCATTCTTTATGGCTTTTATGCTTACTGTTGCGAACAGTACAATAGTTTTTCAACTAATCCCGAACTTGATTCCGGAATATGCTTATTATACAAAATTGCTCTACGCAGGATTGTCTACCTTAGGGTTTACCATAGCGCTGTTTTTTACTATTGAAAGCATTTTTTACAGGTAGAACAGGGCAGAGTTCTTGACTGCTAGTAGTGGCTATAACTTCTACCGGTCTCAAATTCCCCTTTTTCTTATCTTGTCGACTCTCTGTTCAGGTTTTTCTATACCAGCAGCTAGGGTATCCATCTCGCTTACCGACCACAGTGAAGCAGGCCGCCCTCCTTTGGGTCCCGAAGAACTCTTCTCGGCAGAAAGGTTTCGAAACATATTGCTTGCTCTGATCTTGCGCTGGAAATTGCCCTGATCAATTCTTGTGCTCCATGCAGCTTCATACACCCTGCGAAGCTCGCTTATAGTGAATTGCGGGGGACAGAATTTTGCGGCAATCAGTGGAGATTCAAGCCTGCCCAATGCATGCTTAACTGCGTCACGCACAATTTCGTAGTGATCAAAGGCAAGATCGATTTCCCGCTGGTCAATCCTTGATACCGGAACCAGCTGCGGGTCCTCGGCATCACCCCCTTCTACCAGGTCGGTAAGATCACTGCAGATCGCCCAGTAAGCAACTGTAACCACCCGCATTCGAGGATCACGTTCTGGGGAACTGTACACGCCAAACTGTTCCAGATAATCCTCCTCGCTTATAACGCCCGTCTCCTCGGCAAGCTCTCTTCTAGCGGCAGCATCCAGATCCTCATCCGGCTTGAGAAACCCGCCAGGCAAAGCCAATCCGCCAAGAAACGGTTCTTCTCCCCGCTTGATAAGCAACACCTGCAACGAATCCTTGCAAATCGTGAGCATCACTATATCGACAGTGACTGCAACCGGGGGAAAAGCTCTAGAATCATACTCGCCGGAAGAAACCATAGGGGAGATTATGACCAGATATTGACAGAATTACAATATTCTTACAGCCATGTACAATAACCGTCCCAGAAAGGACTAAAGCAAGAAGTTAACAGAACAATGGACAGCCTAAACAAAGCCAGTGAAATCAAGAAACGGTAGATAGAAGCAATATGCCAAGCATGAAGCGAAACTAGGAGAGCAGTTTCTGGATTCTTTTTATTTTTTCTTCTTCCGTTTCCTCTTCCTGCGGACTTGGAGGAATTCCGTTTCCTTTTATCACTGCAGGTCTTTCGCCAACCTTGGCGCGCCACTTGCTAAGATTTGGAAAAGCTTCTAAATCCATTCTGACCCAGTCGTAGGCATTTATCCAAGGCCATGTTGATATGTCAACAATTGAGTACTCTCCGGCAATATACTCCAACTTTGAGAGTCTTTCATCCAGCACCGAGTAAAGTCTCCTTGTTTCCTCTGCATATCTCCTTATGGCATAGGGGATTTTTTCCGGGGCGTACTTTAAAAAAACATTCAGCTGCCCCTGCATAGGACCTACAGCCGACATCTGGAACATGAGCCACTGTATACATGTTGTTCTGCTTTTATCCCCGATCGGAGGAAGAAGGCTTTCGAACTTGTCAGCAAGGTATATGAGTATTGCTCCTGACTCAAAAACTGCCGTGCCATCATCATTATCGACTATCGCGGGTATTTTCCCGTTCGGATTTATCTTAATAAACCATGGCTCTTTATGCTCAAACCGAGATAGGTCAAGTGCGTGCACCTCATAGTCGGCACCCAGTTCCTCAAGCATTATCGAAATCTTTTTACCATTCGGAGTGGCCGCCGTATAAAGATCAATCATCGTTTATCTCCTCAATCTACCTGGAACCGATTGACAACAGTGCAGGTCTAATCTGATCTCGGCATCATCCGCCTTCTCAAGGTACCTCGCGTATTCAATAATTTCCGGAAAAAACTGGTTAAAATTCCACTCTAACTCGTTGTAGTGAGCAACAAGCTCCTGCTCGGAACCGTAAAGGGGGTTTTCTCTTTTTACTCTCCTCGACATAACATCAAATACAACGCTTAGTCCAGAAATAGTGCTGTATCTATCTATCCAGCCTCCCTCAACAATACTCTTTATCCTTGCCGCTTTACCCTCGGGAAACATATCCGCCGCCCCGAGGATTATACCATATGCTTTCTCAAGAAAGTCCTCGAGATTGTTATCTGAATACTTCTCCCAGTTAACAGCAAGGAGGTGATCATAAAAAATGTCAAGAATAACCCTACTCCAGCGCCTGCGCCCGGTACTTATCAGCCGCGTGCATTCTTTGGTTATCTTATGAGAATCCGTCCATGCGTCAATCCTTCGGTGCATCATTATTCCGCGCCTTATGCCTGGAGTGTAACATCCCTTGTAAAGTTTGCCTTTAACAAAATCACCCAGGAAATTTCCTGTCA
>JAPOSJ010000061.1 GCA_026709745.1 Candidatus Dadabacteria bacterium
TCCGAGGACGCGCGCGCCTCCTCCGCTACGAAGCCCCGCAGCGCTGATGGCTCTCGTAACGCATCCAAGAGGTTCGGTGAAAGATCCCTCTTCAAAAGACAGGTTGTCAGGAAGATGAAGAACTCCCCGCTCAACATTAAGTGGTGCGACGCGAACGTACTCTGAGAACCCTCCGGGATCAAAACCCGACTTCCTTATCATGGGACAGTTGGTATGTCTTCCGGAAAGACAGTAATGGCACTCCTCGCAGGGAACATGATGGGTGGCCACAACCCTGTCACCTACACTGAATCGGCTCACTCCAGGCCCGAGTTCAACCACTTCCCCCGCAATCTCGTGACCGAGCACCAAAGCAGCTTTCGGCACCCTGTACCACTCCATAAGGTCGCTTCCGCATATTCCGCTTGCTCTGATTCTGATAAGAATCTCTCCCTCTCCCGGCTCCGGGCGGGGAAACTCCTCAATCCTTACGTCGCTGTTTGTGTGATAGACCGCGGCGAGCATGTCACGAGCTTTTATCGCTGAGTTCAGTGAAAAGCTGGTGGGCCTGCTTGGGGGTCATGTTCTCGTGAACTATCCCGCGGATCGCTCTTATAATCGCCACGGGATTATCGCGCTGCCATATATTTCTTCCCATGTCCACCCCGGCGGCTCCACGGGATATGGCTTCGTGAGTCATGTTGAAAACGTCCATCTCGGTATCAAGCTTGGGTCCGCCCGCGATCACTATGGGCACCGGGCAACTTCCGGTCACTTTCTCAAAATCCTCACAGTAATAGGTTTTGACTATGCGCGCCCCGAGTTCTGCACATATTCTGCAGCAAAGCGCAAGGTACCTTGAGTCCCTCTTTTCAAGCTCTTTGCCGACGGCTGTTATCCCCAAAACCGGAATGCCATATCTCTCTCCTTGGTTTACAAGCTCAGAGAGCCCGAGAAGGGTCTGTCTCTCAAACTCTGTCCCTACAAAAACTGAAAGCCCTACCCCTGCGACGTTAAGCCTTATTGCCTCCTCAAAATCCGTCGTAATGCCCTCGTTTTCAAGATGAGGGCCTACGATGCTGGTTCCCCCAGAGACTCTGAGCACCACGTTTGCCCCTGAATCCGGAGAAACCGAGGTTCTGAGCACTCCCCTTGTGAGCATTATGGTATCTGCGTAGGGAAGAAGTGGAGTTATGGTCTCCTCGGGAACCTCAAGGCGGTGGGTGGGACCAAGAAAGTAGCCGTGGTCAAGCGCGAGCATGACCGCCCTTCCCGTATCAGGCCTTATAATGCGAGCCATCCTGTTTTTCATTCCCCAGCCCATAAAAGACTCTCCTTCTACGTCTGTTTCGCTAAACACTAGAGCACAACCTGCTTCATGTCAAACGTACCTGACACAGAAAAATGCTCTTTGGAATCTTGAGGTAAAAATCCTTGGGGCAAAGTCTCCAAGCGTGAAATTCTCTCACTTTTCTGAATGCAATTCAAAGACCCTCGTATAGGGAATTATAGCAACAATTAGACAAGCTATTTGTGTAAATTGGCAATGATTTCATCTCTTAGTTCAAGAGCTAGAACATCTAAAACATCTCTTTGTGTTATGCCTTTTTCGTAAGCAGTTTCTTTGACTTTTTGTTTCATGTCTTCAGAGAGTCTAGGGTTTCCTCTCATGTATTGAAAGGAAAATTCTTCTATTTCGTAAGGATGCTTTCCTACCACTTCAACAACTTCTTTAATCAGGCTTTCTGCAAGATCGCTTGCCCATTTGCGAGCAGAAATTTTCCTTGCAATGTCTTTTCCTAAATCAGTTAAATTTATAGGACTTGAACTTTCCGCAACTGGAGACCCTCTTTTCAGAAAAAGATCAAGAATGTCTTTTAAGCCTTTTTCTAGTGCATCTAACCTAGAATTGACAGACCCCTCCCACTCTCCCTTTTTCTTATTTCTATCAAAAAGAGAAACTATGAAGCTAGCTAAGCTAACAAGAGCGACAATGCTTAAAAAAACCCAACTGTAATTTTCCATCACATTTTCTGCACAAATATGGTTGCTAAAAATGATAACAAAGAAACGACCATAATGAAAACTTTTTTGGCATCTTTTCTGGCATCCTTTTTGATTTAGTTAATCTATTAGACAAATAAAACGAATGATTAAATAGATTTAATAATGTCTGATGTAACACGTAAAGCCCTTGGGAGATCGCACAGAAAAGGAATTAGGTTTTTGGAACTTCTAGACAAGATGTTTCCGAATGAAGAGGCGGCTGTAAAGTGGTTTGAAGAGCAATGCTGGCCGGATGGAAAAAGAACCTGTCCCCATTGTAGAAGTATCAGAACTACTAAGGCAAAGCATAAAATGCCTTACCACTGTAAAGACTGTCGTAAGTATTTCAGCGCAAGAAAGCGTAAGAACTGGAACTGTGATGAGAAGCAGTGGTACTTTGCGTAAATGGGTAATCACTATGTATCTGATGACTAGAAACCTTAAAGGTGTATCCAGTATGAAACTTCATAGGGATTTAGGGATAGCATAGTCAACGGCTTGGGCATTAGCACAGAAAATAAGGCAAAGCTGGATAGAAGATATGAAGTTTGATGGTACTTCGGAAGTAGATGAAACATTTATAGGGGGCAAAGAGAAAAACAAAAAACCTATCGGACGACCTGAAACAAGGACTATTCCCCGAATCAATACAACACCAGAGGAACTGGCAAAAGCCATATTTCGTAATGAGGAAAGGGAGCGAAGAGCTTCAAGTAAAATTAAGTTTGAAAAATAAGCTTTGTCTAATTGTTGCTATAGTTCAGTATATACTTGTACTGAGTTGTTTTTGCGTAGCGGAAAATCCGCCTGGAAGCCTTCAAAGAACATCTGAGCGGAGGAAAAATGAGAAAAGAAACAAAAACATTCGCTTTTCTGTCAATAATGCTTCTAGCAGCTCCGCTTCTATTTCTTTTTGTCCTTTCATGCGGCGACGATGAGAAAGACACGGCTCTCAGGGTGGGAATAGTCTATGACATTGCTGGCAAGCGGGACAAGTCATTTAACGAGTCAGCCTATGAAGGAATAAAGAGGGCCGAGGGGGAACTCGGAATCTCCGTAAACGAAGAAACAACGGATGGGACCGACCGCGAGGAACTTATCCGGTCTCTGGCCGAGACCAGCGACCTTGTTATAGCCATCGGGTTTTCATTTGAGGACCAGATAAAGAAAATCGCCGCTGAATTCTCGGAAACCAGTTTCGCCGGAGTTGACATTCAGCAGGGAGAGAATTCTCCGGGAAATTTTGCGAGCCTGCTTTTTAACGAAGCAGAAGGCTCTTTTCTTGTCGGTGCGGCGGCCGCACTTACAACAGAAACGGATAAAGTCGGATTCATAGGAGGAGTATGCGCCACACCTTATAGAATAATAGAGAGGTTCGAGGCGGGATTTATAGCCGGGGCGAAGGAGATAAAGCCTGATATCACGATTAAAACCGAATACCTCTCTCAGTGGAATGACCAGACGGGCTTTGACAATACAGAGAAAGCTCGGATGGTCGCAACACGTATGTTTGAAGACGGTGCGGATGTTGTCTTTCATGCGGCCGGTGCCTCGGGTCCGGGACTTTTTAAGGCAGCTGAAGAGTTTGATGGAAAAACCCATGTCTGGGCTATAGGAGTTGATTCAGATCAGTACAGAACCGCAGGTAAAGAGGAGCGGGAGCACATACTGACTTCCATGCTTAAAAGGGTTGATGTAGCCGTCTACAACATCATTGAAGCCCGTAAAAACGGCGAATTCACTGGCGGAGAGGTGAAAAACGATCTTTCAAATGGCGGAGTCGACTACGCAACGTCCGGAGGCTTCGTGGATAAAATAAAAGATTTGCTTGAAGCCTACAAAACTCTCATAATCAATAATGTTATTGAGGTTCCAGACAGTCCAAGTAACGAAGGCTGTGCACAGCCGCAGACTTAC
>JAPOSJ010000225.1 GCA_026709745.1 Candidatus Dadabacteria bacterium
TGTTGCCGGAGCTGCTTCACGGCCTGAGATCTCAGAAGAGCCTGCATCGGTTGAAGAGCTCACCCAGCCCGAAGAGGATACAGAGGCGGCTCGACCACGCCAGCAGGTTGTCTCAGAAGAAAAAGAAGATGATGCTGAAGGGGACTTTTTCTCTAAGCTCAGTCTAGGACTTTCCAAGACCCGCAGGGGAATTCTCCAGAATCTTGAGCATGTTTTTTCATCCGGCAGGATTGACGACGCGACCTGGGATGAGTTTGAGGAGATACTGATAATGTCTGACATGGGGGTTTCTACCACCGCTAAACTAAGAGAGAAGGTTTCATCATCAGTCACCCCAAGCAGCAGAGCTGATATTGAGGAAATAAAGACCCTTCTTGAAAAGGAAATTCTTGATATCCTGAGAGGAGTTCAGAGTCCGGTGGCCGAGCTTTCTGCGCGCCCTACGGTTTTCATGGTGGCCGGAGTTAACGGGGTCGGAAAAACCACTTCAATAGGAAAGATTGCCAACAGGTTTACGCGGGAGGGAAAGAAGGTAATGGTTGCAGCCGCCGACACGTTCAGGGCAGCCGCGGTTGAGCAGCTTGAGGTATGGTCGCAGCGCGTGGGAAGCGATTTTCTCCGCGGACAGACCGGAGCAGATCCCTCCGCAGTGGCTTACGATGCCGCAAAGGCTTCAGTCTCAAGGGGTATTGAACTACTCGTAATAGATACCGCGGGTCGTGTTCACACGAAAACGGGACTTATGGAGGAACTGAAGAAACTGAGAAGAGTGGTCGAGCGGGAGCTTGAAGGAGCCCCTCACGAAACCCTGCTTGTCGTTGATGCGACTACGGGGCAGAATGCGGTCGAGCAGGCGAGGGTTTTCAGTGAGGCCATAGGGGTGACTGGCATAGTGCTTACCAAGCTCGACGGAAGTGCCAAGGGAGGAATAATAGTGGCAATAGCTCAGCAGCTTGGTATTCCGGTGAAGTACATAGGAGTTGGAGAAGGTCTTGAGGACCTGCGTGAATTTGACGCCGAACAGTTTACAAAGGCGCTTTTCGCATCGGACAAGGAGGTCTTGCATTAGTCTTTGATGCCGACAGGAGACGACAGGGAGTTCATGAAAAAGGCTCTGAGGCTCGCCCTCAGGGCGGAGGGCTGCACAAGCCCCAATCCTGTGGTAGGCGCCGTCTGTGTGCTCGGGGGACGGATTGTAGGCCGTGGTTACCATAAAAAAGCCGGCTTCCCGCATGCTGAGATAGAAGCGTTTGCGGATGCTGGGAGAAAGGGAATTTCACTCAAAGGGGCCACCCTCTACGTGACGCTTGAGCCCTGCTGCCATACCGACAAACTTACTCCTCCGTGTACCGACGCCATAATACCCTCGGGAGTATCCGAAGTTGTAGTGGGATCCATTGATCCAAATCCAAAGGTAAGCGGAAAGGGGGTTGCAAAGCTTCGAGAAAACGGAATAGCTGTGAGAACGGGAGTGCTTGGGAAGGAATGTACGGAAGCAAACGAGTTTTTCAACAAGCATGTTGTCTCGGGAATTCCCTTCGTAATATTAAAATGTGCCGCAACAATTGATGGAAAGATAGCTTCCCCTACGGGTCATTCAAAGTGGATAGGGAGTGAAACACAGAGAAAAATGGCTCACAGGCTGAGAAAAAAAGTGGACGGAGTGATCGTCGGTATAAACACTGTACAGAAGGACAACCCGGGACTCGACGCCCGCATGGTCAAAGGAAACGTGAGACAGCCGATTCCTGTTGTCTTGGATTCAAGACTCCGTATTTCCCCCAAGGCCAAGATTTTTAATGTCCATCCCCGCTGTGTAATAGCCACTACTCAGGCCGCAGAGTCCGCTGAGGAACTGAGACTTAGCGAACTTGGTGCCGACATTGTGAGGCTTGGCAAAGCCAACAGGGTGCCTCCTGCGGAACTTCTTTACAATCTCGGGGCCATGGGAATGTGTGGCGTTATGGTTGAAGGAGGAAGCAGGGTAGGGGCCAGTTTTCTTCGGGAGGGACTTGTCGACAAGATAGTTTTTTTCTACTCCCCCAAGATTATCGGAGGCGATGGAATTAGCATGATCGGAAACCTTGCAAAGAATTCGATTGATGAGGCAGTCAATATAAGAAATATAAGGATTAAGAGATTCGGGGATGAAATCATGGTAGAGGGCTACCTATGAAGACGGGTATTATGGGCGGCTCGTTTGACCCTGTGCATTCGGGTCATCTGAGGGCTGCAGAGGAGATAAGCGAGAGGCTTGCGCTTGACGAGGTGGTTTTCATTCCGACTCTTGTTTCTCCTCATAAAGGCTCAGAAACCATAGCCGCTGCCTCCCACAGGCTCAATATGCTTAATCTCTGCGCAAAATCCAATCTCCGCTTCAGGGTCTCCGACATGGAGCTTCGAAGGAAGCCTCCTTCCTACACGGTCGACACTCTCAGGTCTCTTAAACAGGATGAGCCTGGTAATGAACATTACTTTATAATGGGTTGCGAACTTTTCGTCGGAATAGAGACTTGGAAAAATTTTGCAGAACTTTTCAGATACTCAAACTTTGTTGTCCTTCGCCGTCCGGGTTATGACTTTCCCGCCTCTGCCGGACCCGTTCCACTTGCCCTGGAAAATGACTTTCGATATTCTTATACTGAAAAAGGTATGGATGTTTTTACTCACATAAGTTCAAACAAGCTGTTTTTCGTGGACATAGCAGGTATAAGGGTTTCTTCAACCGAAGTCAGGGAAATTGCGCGTACAGGTTCTTCCCTCAGGTATCTCGTCGTGCGTGAAGTGGAGGAGTATATAGACGAAAAATGTCTCTACAAACTGGAGGAGAAGCCATAGAGTCCAGGGAAAAAGCCTTATTTGTCGCCCGCGTAGCCTGGGAAAAAAAAGCCGAGGTTCCCGTGATTCTGGATGTCGGAGAAAAAAGCGACGTGGCAAATTATTTAGTTGTGTGCAGCGCAAACTCCGACAGGGGAGTGCGGACCATAGTGGAGAGCGTTGGGCGGGAACTTAAAAAACGCGAAGTGAAGATATTAGGAACCGAAGGTCTGCAGGAGGGAAGGTGGGTGCTGCTTGACCTTGTTGATGTTGTTCTCCACGTGTTTTACCGGCCCTTGAGAGAATTCTACGATATTGAGGGGCTTTGGATCGATTCCCGGAGGGTGGACCTGCCTTTCCTTAACGAAAGCAGGTCCGAAGTTGTCTGAATATTGCTTGGTCAGCTTTTCATCGGGCAATCCTTTCTTTTCTTCTGACAAAAGTTGGTATGTCGAGATCTTCCTCCATCTTGGGCAGATGGGGATTTTCTGAGATAATGTCTAATGCCCTCTTGTCAATGTAGTTCTCTATTCCGGTAGCGACCACGGTGATTTTTACGAAATCCTTGGTTTTTTCATCAAAGACCAGTCCGAAAATCAGGTCAACATCACTGTTTGACTTTTCCCTTATATGATCACACGCTTCGTTCATCTCTTCAATTCCAAAGTCCGCAGAAGCTGTTACATTCATAAGTATTCCCTTGGCTCCGGCAATTGACACGTCCTCAAGAAGGGGGCTTGTTATGGCCATCTGGGCCGCCTGGGTCGCGCGGTTCGCCCCTTGGGCGAATCCGGAACTCATAATGGCCTTGCCTCCGTGGTTTGCCATTATGCTTCTCACATCGGCAAAATCGACATTTATATACCCAGTTCCGGTGATAATGTCTGAAATTCCCCTCACTGCCTGATAAAGAACTTCGTCTGCCTGATGAAAAGCATCAAGTATGCTGACTTTGTGTATTGCCGCAAGCTTGTCGTTGGGAATCACTATCAGCGTGTCTACATGCTTGTTCAGTTCTTCAATTCCATAATCGGCGTTTTATCTTCTTATGGCCCCATCGAATACAAAGGGCT
>JAPOSJ010000033.1:0-1257 GCA_026709745.1 Candidatus Dadabacteria bacterium
TTACTCACCTATGTAAAAGTCAATACAGACGGGAAGCCTTCCCCGGTTCCCGAGTTCATTCCAGAAACTCCCTATGAAATCCGCCTCTGGAAAGAGGCGGAGAAAAGAAAGGAGAAACGAAAAGCCAGGGTGGAAAGAACCAAGCGTTTTGCCGATGACTACCTGAACGAATACAAAAAAGTGAACTCAAGATCAAAGAAAAAGCCCTCTGAATATGTAAATCCAGATTAAAAGTGCAAAGCAAAATCATTAAACTCCAAATAAGCGGCAGTTACAAAAATTCCTGCTGCTAATCAGAATGCAGAAAGGGAAAAAAAACGAAGCTATAGGAATTTTTGACTCGGGGATAGGAGGTCTTACGGTTTCAAAGGAGATAATTAATCTCCTCTCCGGAGAAGATATTGTATATCTCGGTGATACGGCAAGAGTACCTTATGGAACAAAATCCGGAAGAACCGTAAGAAAATACGTTGAAAGCACCACTAATTTCCTTCTGTCAAAAAACATAAAGCTTCTTGTCGTAGCGTGCAATACGGCATCTGCATACGCCATAGAGATGCTGAAAGAAACCCTTGAGATTCCTATTGTCGGAGTTGTTGAGCCAGGAGCGAAGAGAGCCTCGGAACTCACCATCAACGGAAAAATAGGAGTAATAGGAACCCAGGCAACCATAAAAAGCGGCTCATATGAGAAAAAACTTCGAGATATCTGCTCCTCCCCGATCAAGATATACTCAAAATCCTGCCCGCTTTTCGTTCCACTTGCCGAAGAAGGATGGGAAAATGAAGAGACATCCGCATTGATAGCAGAGAAATATCTTGGAGAGCTTCGGGAATCCGGAATAGACGTACTGATACTCGGCTGCACCCACTACCCTCTTCTTAAAAATACGATCGCAGGGGTTATGGGCAAAGGGATAAGGCTCGTTGACTCGGCGGAAGAGACGGCAAAGCAAACCGAAAACATATTAAGGTCCCAAGGGCTCCTGAGAAAAGATGGTAAAGCGCAGCAGATGTCGTTTTATCTGACGGATGACTCTGAAACCTTTACCTCAATCGCATCGAGGTTTCTCGGCAGACCCATGGAAAAGACAGAAGTCGTCGATATAGTGTGAGATGCTTCGCTACTCTACTCAGCAAGGGCTTTTCTGAGTTCCTCTGTAAGCGGAGGAAGAACCTCAAAAAGATCCCCGCAGATTCCATAATCGGACTTCGCAAAAATTGGGGCTTCGGGATCCTTGTTTATGGAGACTATCAC
>JAPOSJ010000033.1:1267-3852 GCA_026709745.1 Candidatus Dadabacteria bacterium
CTATCACCTTCGATGAACCCATGCCTGAGAAGTGCTGTACAGAACCGGATATGGCGACTGCGAAATAAAGCACCGGAGATACGGCTTTCCCCGTCTGACCTACCTGCATGTCATAAGGACAGTACCCTGCATCTACCGCGGCCCTCGTCGCCCCTGCGGCGGCGCCCAGCAAGTCCGCAAGATCGTATATGTGATTAAAATTCTCCTCGCTTCCAAGACCTCTTCCTCCGGAAATCACCCTCTCGGCCTCCGTAAGCTCGGGTCTGTCGGATTCCTTGGTTTTCATCTCAATTACCTTGATTCTGATGTCGGCATCCGTAGTCCCCGTATCCTCGTTTATGACCTCACCAGCGGCACCTGACTGCTCTTCCTTAAAGGAATTCGGCCTCACAGTAGCAATCATAGAGCTTCCGTCACCCGCAAACTCCTGAGTGGATATAGCCCTGCTTGAGTGTGAATATCTTTTTATCTTAAGTCTTCCATCGTCTGTCATACATATATCCACGCAGTCCATGGCAAGCCCCGATCCGACACCTGAAGCCACCCTAGGCATGTAGTCCTCGGCAAAAGCCGTGTTGCCTGAAAGCACAACCGCAGGAGAATGTTTCTTTATAAGTTTACACAGGGACTTTACATAGCCGTCAGGATTAAAATCCATCAGGTTGGGATTGTCGACAACGTAGATTTTCTCCGCTCCATAGCCCGCAAGTTCAGAAGCCTTATCCGAAACGCCGCTTCCGAGCAACACTGCACACACAGTGCCCTCAAGTTTTCTTCTGGCCTCGGAGAGAACTTCAAATGTCACTTTTCTTATCTGTCCATCAGCTTTTACATCAGCAACAACCCAGATTTCACTGCTCATTTAATTCAAGCCTCCTAGCGATACTTTCTTCTGAATAAAACGATTCCGGATACCCTGTGGATCATATGACCTTCGCGTCATCCCTTAGAAGCTTAACAAGCTCCCTAGCGGACTCGGCAATCTCATCTCCCTTGACTGTGGTCTCATCGCTTCCCTTTATGATCTTAAGTTTTCTCTGCACCTCGGGAACCTCAAGACTCACAGTTTTTATCTTTGCCCCCGATTTTCCCACCGTATCTCTTCCAATACCAAGAGAATCAAAATCCACATCGTCGAGTGAAACCGTCTTCATAGGTTTTCTTTTGGCCTTCATTATGTTGGGAACGGATGCGTAGCGAGGTTCATTCATGGCATCTGGACAGGTGATAAGGGCTGGAAGGAGAACCTCAACGGAAACACTTCCGCCGTCGATCTCTTTTTGGCAGACAAGTTTTTTCTCTTCCGGTTTTATATCGATCACCTTGCTTACAAGCGCAAGATGCGGAATCCCAAGCTCTTCAGCTATTTGTATGCCAACCTGTACAGATTCTTCATCAATAATCTTCATGCCCGTGAAAATTAGGTCCACCCCATCAATCTTTCCAAGCTCAGAAGCTAAAAGCTTAGAGATAATAAAAGAGTCCACAGTCTCCCCAAGAGCTTCATCCGAGATGTGCACCGCGGAATCGGCACCCATTGCAAGCCCCTGAAGCAACGCCTGAGATGCACGTTGCGGGCCAGCTGTGATCAGAATAACTTCGCCCCCGTACGCTTCCTTGGTCTGAATGGCCTCCTCAACGGCAAATTCATCGTAAGGATTCATAATCCATTTCATTCCTTCTGGGTCTATGGAATCGCCTGAGGAACCGACTTTTATCCTTGCTTCGGTGTCCTGTGTCTGTGTTATAAAAACCACTATCTTCACCTGATACTACCTCCATGCTGGACTGATTTAATAGAGATGAAAATCTAATAAAAAGGAGCAGAAAAGCTTACTCCTTGCTAGGCATATGATTATAAATACTAGGGAGTTAGTGTCAAGAACAGGGAAACCTTCCTGCCAGGCAGTAATCCCCCTGACAAAGACCGGATTTCCACTCTTACTGTGTACGCTCAGAGTCATCTTTGTCCTGAAATCCAAGATTGCTTCTATAGACCGGTTCAATACAGTATAGTGAATATCCCAAAGCCTCTTATAAGAGCGGGCATAGATTATTCTCATTTTCCAGATTTTTCTTCTTCTGCATGTTTTGCGTACAATACATTGGGAATTACATATATTTTTAGTTGCTTTTTCCGTCGCTTTTCGGATCATTTAATTTCTAGCTTTTTATTTTTTGAATGATTTCGAGAAAAAGGAGGTTCCGAAGATGAAAATTGCTGTTGGAAGTGATGAAAAAAACGCTCTTACCGATGAAGTAATAGATGAACTTTGCAAAAGAGACATGGAAGTTGAACTCTTCGGACCGCTTGCGGGTAAAAATGTGGAATGGACCGAAGTTGCAGAACAGGTAGCCGAGAAGGTATCCGAAAAAAAGTGCGACCAAGGAATACTGTTCTGCTCAACTGGAACGGGCGTAAGCATTGCCGCTAACAAGGTCCCGGGAATAAGAGCGGCTCTGTGCACGGACTCAAAGACGGCCGCCGGGGCGCGCATGTGGAATGACGCGAATATACTTGCCATGAGCCTGCGTCTTGTATCCCCTGACATAGCCAGGGAAATCCCTGATGCCTGGTTCCGCAG
>JAPOSJ010000090.1 GCA_026709745.1 Candidatus Dadabacteria bacterium
ATTCCGGGCATGCTTCTGCTTACCGATAAGTGGAACCCTCTCGGCGGTGTATAGATCGGAAAATTAAAATCTGATTTTTAGAATTTGACAAAAAAAGGGGGCCTTCTCGGGCCCCCTTTTTTCTAAGGTTTTCTGTTAAGAGTTATATTTACCCTTCTTCTTTTCTCTGGACCAAGATCACCCACTTTCCCTTCTGTACGGGCTTTTCAGCGTCTTTATGTGTAAATACGTTTACCTCAAAGATAAAAAAACCCATGTTCGGGCGCTTGTGTTCTTTTTTCTCAACAAGCTTTCTCGTTATGTGAATCGTGTCACCCGGGAATACGGCTCCCGAGAACCTCCAGTCTTCAAGTCCCATGAATGCCACTGTAGCCAGTCTCGGCATTGTGAACCAAAGACCCGTGGCTATAGATGTCACCAGCATGCCGTGAGCTACCCTTGTCTTGAACACAGTCTTCTTGGCAAACTCCTCGTCTATGTGCATGTTGTTGTAATCAGCTGAAAGGCCCGCGAAGTTGACTACATCGGCTTCGGTTATCGTTCTGCCTGAGCTTTTGTGCTCGTCTCCCTCGTTTAGGTCTTCGTAAAAAAGTCTCGACATTTTCGTTCTCCTTTTTTATCCTGCCGGTTTGAATTTGGGAAGGGTAACTTCATCGGTTATGTCATCGAAAGTTACCTGCACTTCCATTCCTATGGATACTTTATTGGGATCTATGTCTACAACGTTTGACATCATCTTCACCCCTTCATCCATCTCAATTAGGGCTACAACATAGGGAGGCTCTCCCTTGTAGGCCTTCGATGGTCCCATGTGGTGTATGGAAAAGGTCCATACCTTACCTTTCCCCTCGCTTTCTACCCACTCTATGTCCTCACTCATATCCCCTCCAGGGGAAAGAGCCCTCGGGTAGAAGAAAAACTTCCCCGTCTCCTTCGATCTTGGTATAACCAGCTTGTGTTCCCGGGCTGCGTCCCAGAAAGGCTTTGTCTCGGGTCGGAACTCAGGAAGCGGCTTGTTGTACTGTTTTTTTTCTTCTGACATTTTCTGTATCTCCTTATTTCTTTGTTAGTTAAGAGGCTGGTTTCCCAGAACCACCGTACTGTGAGCTGACACTATCCCTCCGTTGCCGTGAACCACCGCTACCTCAGCGTCATCTACCTGCCTTGACCCCGCGTCTCCTCTCAGCTGAAGCGTAGCCTCAACCACGTGATGCATTGCACCTAGGTGAGCCTGCGAGAGCAGTCCTCCGTGCGTATTTACCGGAAGGTCTTTTCCTATCTCCATTCTTCCCTCAAGAGCGAATGCTCCCCCTTCTCCCTTAGGAACAAACCCGAGGCCCTCAAGCTCAAGCAGCACCGTTATGGTGAAGCAGTCATAAAGAAATGCTAAGTCAACGTCCTCCACCTCTATACCCGCAGTGCCAAATGCCTTTTTCCCCGAACGCTCCACAGCGTTGTATATCTGGTCAAGATTATCAAGAGATGTCAGATACTGATGCGAATACCCCTGTCCCATGCCCCACAGATAAGCAAGATCGTTCGTTATCCCAAGCTCCTTTGCCTTGTCTTCTGTAGTCACTATGAACGCCGCTCCGCCGTCGGAGATAATGGAACAGTCATACTTCGTCAGTGGCTCAGCTATTACCCTTGAACTCAGAACATCCTCTATTGACAGAGGATCCTTATTCATGGCGTTTTCCTTGTCCGCTGCGTGTTTTCTCATTGTAACGGCCACAGCAGCAAGATGCTCTCTTCTGTTTCCCGTGTCATGAAGGTACCTCTGCGCGGCAAGAGCGTATCCCCCGGGAGTTGTGAGTCCGTATGGAAACTCAAACTCTGCGTGGCACATCTCCCTTATGAGGGCGACCATTCCCGAAGAGGATATTCCCGAAAGCGTGTTGTCACCCCTTACGCAGAGAACGACTTCTGCCTGTCCCGAAGCTATTGCCATGGCGGCTTCAGCGGCCATCCACACCGCTGTTGCTCCACCCACTGCTACCGAGGAGAAAAACCTCGGGTTCATGCCGAAGTAGTCGGCAAAGGTGGTGCAGTGCATGAATGTGTGTTCCACTAGTGAGAAGGCCGTTACGAGGCCGTCTACATCTTCTTTTTTTATGCCCGCATCTTCAATGGCGAGTTTGGAAGCTTCGCTCAAGAAGTGAAAGGAGCTTTTATCCGGGATTTTACCCTGTTCGGTTTCGCCGACTCCGGCGATAACCACTTTTTTCTTTTTGAGAAGTTCTCGGGTCTCCTTTATGCCCGGAAGGTTATCTGACATTGTATTTCTTCCTCCTGTAAGGTGGACCTTGACGATCCTTAATTGAAAATCCGTATCATATTACTACATACACGGCACATTTGACAAACTAAATCCCAAGTTCGCGCGAAATAACGATGCGCTGTATCTCAGAAGTGCCCTCGGTTATGGAAGCAAGCCTTGCGTCGCGGTAGTACCTCTCCGCGTTGTACTCGACGCTGTAGCCGTAACCGCCGAGCACCTGCAGTGCTTCGGTGGCAACCGACTGTACAATCTCGGCCGCGTAAAGCTTGGCCATCGACGCTTCCTTAAGACATTTTTTTTCGTTGCTGTAAAGCCATGCAGCCTTGTAGACCATGAGCCTTGCCGTTTCTATCTTGACCGCCATGTCGGCAAGCTTGAAGCTTATTGCCTGAAACTTCGATATTGGTCTTCCAAATGCTTCTCTTTCCTTTGAGTACTGAAGAGCGTATTCAAAGGCGGCTTGGGCTATTCCGACACTTTTCGCGGCGTGAGTTATTCGTGCCCCGAGCAGGGTATCCATCGCTCCGGCAAAGCCCCCTTCTCCCACAAGCATGTTCTCCTCGGGAACCTCGCAGCCCTCGAATATAAGTTCTGAGGTGTCCGCGGAGCGGTGTCCGAGTTTATGCATTTTTCCGCTTACGGAAAATCCCGGAGTTCCTTTGTCAACTATGAATATGCTTATTCCCTGACCCTTTTTCGTCTTATCCGTGTAGGCGGCAACGACTGCGTAATCGCACATCGTGCCGTTTGTTATCCATGTTTTCGTGCCGTTTAGCACGTAGTGGTCCCCCTTTTTTTCCGCCTGGGTTCTTATGTTTCGGGCATCAGAACCGGCGTTAGGCTCTGTAATTCCCAGGGAACCTATCTTTTTCCCCTCGATTCCGGGAACAAGGTATCTCTGCTTCTGCTCCGCTGAACCGAATTTATATATTGGGAACATGGCCAGACTGGTATGAGCGTTTATGCACATTGCTATGCCAGCGTTAACCCTTCCCATTTCCTCAGAGAAGATGCAGTCCATTATCTTGTCCTGAGCGACTCCTCCGTACTCTTCCGGAAAGACGATTCCAAGCAGTCCGATCTCCCCCAGCATTGGAAAAAGCTGCTTTGGGAAGGTTTGTGTGGCTTCCGCTTCTTCCACCAGCGGTTCTATTTCGTTCTGGGCAAAATCCACTATCATTTCCCGAAACATGCGCTGTTCGTCCGTGAATTCGAAATCAATAGGCAATTTAGCGTCCTCCCTTTACCAATCCTCATTAATATAGCGAGAAAGTTTTTCCGCAAGGCAGTATAGCTGCTTTAAAAGGCTCTTGCAAAAGAACTTTACAGTTGCCAAAAAACTTTATTGACATCCGAACGCTATAGATAGTAGTATTATCGACTGTTCCACCTTCCGGTTGCCGCCGTGGCTGTTTTTTCCCTCAAGGGATTAAGTGGCTTCGGCGGCTTTTTTCCATTCCTTAGTTTCCCTAAGTTTATTAAGATAGCGAGAGTTTGGCATTGAACACAGGGGAGTATGTGAAGGGAGGGGAAGAAAATTAAGTATGGGGGTTAAAAAAGTACT
>JAPOSJ010000198.1 GCA_026709745.1 Candidatus Dadabacteria bacterium
CTCCATGTTTTCATTATGTGGTTCTGTATGTATGCCCTTATCCACCAGACCGCATACGATATAAGTCTGTATCCCTTTGTAGGATCAAAACCCTTTACAGCTTTCATGAGACCTATGTTTCCTTCCTGGATGAGATCCATGGTGTTTACATTGTAATTTTTATACTCATTTGCAATGCGCACTACGAACTTGAGGTTTGAAACAATCAGCTTTCTAGCGGCCTCAAGGTCTCCAGTTTCCCTGTGCCTCATCGCAAGTTCGTATTCTTCCTCCTTACTCAGGACTGGATAGTTCCTGATCTGCGCCACATAGCTTTGCAGTGAGTTTGAGAGTGCGGGAAGGGATGGACTCATTTTCTCCGGCTTGTTCTTTTCTTTTTTCTCGGTCATTTTTACCCGGTATCAGGTCTGTTGACTGTTTTTTCTGTCTATATAAAATTAACTACTTATTAAGGTTTTTTCTATTTCTGCAGTTCCGGCGTAGCTCAGTTGGCAGAGCAGATGACTGTTAATCATCGGGTCGCAGGTTCGAGCCCTGCCGCCGGAGCCAGATTTCATTGATAAAATTGGCTTCGTGTAATCCTGTTCCATGGAGTAATAATATTCCGCAGTCTTTGGCCAGTGATTAATAATTGAGCAGATGTGCTGTTCTGCCAGTGCACATTTTGATGAACCTCTGGAATGTCGCTATGTTCGCTACGTTGTTCACAGCCTACACATCTTGTTCCACATAAGTTGTGAAGAGTGAACGAAACCACTCGTAGGAATCAATATCGAACATGTGTGGGAATGTGATGGTAAAAAAATCTCCCTATAGATTTCCGGGATACAGCAGTCCTCTTGGCTAAAGACCGGATTACCAACTTGAGTAAAATGAGAGATTCTGTGAACCTGTCAGTCTCTAGCACTCCGATGCTGGATCTTCGTCAATTATCCCCTAAAGGTATGAGAGAGAAGAGAATAGCAGGTACCGCTGTACCTCGTCAATGATGCAGTCTTGTGGAAATTGAGCAGGGAAAGTTCGCGAGTCTTAAGTCGTGAAAGCCCGTATGTCCGGAGCTTCAAAGCTTGCATAAGGATGCGCGGGAGACAAGGTCTAGCATAAGTTCGTTTTGCGGCTCTGACTAGGACCCGTAAGCCTAATAGAGGGAAACTCGCGTGTCGCTTCAATAGAGTTCTGGTGCAAGATTGCAACTGATGATCAGTCGTGCTTTAACACTAAAGCTAAGCTATTTTAAATCGCTTTTTGAAATAACCTGAAATTAATTTGCTATTTCTCTAGATAAGATAGTAAATCAGCATGAAGAGGTATCGCATGTTCGGGCTTGAATTGTGGGTCTCAAGCCTAGCCGACAGATCTCCGATTCCGCCGAAAAATGAGTCATTATAAACTTCTGCAACTCTTTTGAACTCATTGAACTTGATAAGCGGGGGTTCGCGGACCATAAGCGGGCGCACATTTTTCTCTGCGGAGGTTATCCTGATTCCGTCACCTTCTGTTGTGGCGCGAAACCAGCGCTGAGAGTCTTCGAGCATAAGTTCTATGCCGCCTTCGGCTTTCTGTTTAAGAAGCTCCCACTCTTCTTTCTTGGATTCGCTGAAAGGTATTTTTCTATCTGCAAGCATTTTCTTTCTCCGAAAAATTATTTTTAAGGTGTATTCTACACCATAGCGAAAAATATAATAACCCGGCTATACGAGAAGCGGTCTGAGATACTCTGCGGTATGGGAGCTTTCTGCCGAGGCCACCTGTTCCGGAGTGCCAAAGGCCACTACGCAACCGCCATCATCTCCTCCCTCGGGTCCGAGGTCAATAATATGGTCCGCGCATTTTATCATCTCAAGATTGTGCTCTATGAATATCACGCTGTTGCCGGCATCAACAAGCCTGTTTAGAACCTCAAGCAGCTTCGCTATGTCATCAATGTGAAGTCCGACCGAAGGTTCGTCAAGAATGTAGAGAATCCTGTTTTTTTCTTTTCTTGATAATTCTCTGGCTATCTTTATTCTCTGTGCCTCGCCGCCCGAGAGCGTCGTAGCGGGCTGACCAAGTTTAAGATAACCGCATCCGACATCCTTTAGAACCTTAAGTTTTCTGGTAACGGCAGGGCTTTCGGAGAAGAAAAGCATGGCTTGATCAACTGTGAGGTTAAGTATCTCATCTATGTTTTTTCCCTTATATCTGTAAGCAAGAACTTCTTTTCCGAATCTCTTGCCCCCGCATTCCTCGCATGTCACCATTACGTCGGCAAGAAAGTGCATCTCAACCCTATGGCTTCCCTCTCCAGCGCATTGCTCGCAGCGGCCTCCGCTCACGTTAAAGGAAAAATGCGAGGGGGTGAGATTGCGGAGCTTCGCCTGATAGTGTCCTGCGAGAATTTTGCGTATGTCATCGTAGACCTTTATATAAGTGACAGGATTTGATCTTGAAGTCCTTCCTATGCTCCGCTGATCAAGTATTATCACATCATCTATATTGTCTGAGCCTTCTATGCTTTTGTGTCTTCCGACCCTTTCAGTTTTTTTTCTTAATTTTCTCAGAAGGCCGTTATACAGTATGTCATTTACAAGTGAGCTTTTCCCCGACCCCGATACACCTGTTACGCAAGTGAGGGTTCCGAGGGGAAAGTTGACATCTATGTTCTTAAGATTGTTTTCACTCGCGCCGATTACTCTTATTGACCTGTCGGTGGTTTGCCTTCGGTAGCGCGGAACTTCTATTGTTTTTTCGTTTGAGAGGTATTTTTTCGTTGTCGAGTTTTTTGCCGAACGCAGAAAGTTTCTGAGGCTTCCCTGGTAGACAACCTCTCCCCCTCCTTCTCCTGCCCGGGGCCCCAGTTCGACTATGTAGTCAGCGGACTTTACCGTGTCAAGATCGTGCTCTATCAGGATAATGGTGTTATTTCTTTCCCGAAGCTCTCCTATGAGTGAATTAAGCCGGTTCATGTCTCTTGCGTGCAGCCCTATTGAAGGCTCATCCAGAATATACAGAGTCTCGGTCAACCGTGAACTCATCTGGCAGGCGAGATTTATTCTCTGTGCCTCTCCCCCGGATAGGGTACGGGTAAGTCTCGAGAGGGAAAGGTAGTCAAGTCCCACGTGGATAAGAAAATCCAGGCGTGAATTTATTTCCTTCACTATGTCAGAAGCGATCCCCAGTTCGTAAGGGGACATGGTCACGCGGTCAAACCAGAACCTGAGTTCCCTTACGGATACCTGCGAGAGCTCGAATATATTTTTCCCCTCTATCTGAACGTCAAGTGCTTTTTTCCTGAGCCTGCTTCCCCCGCAGTCCTCACAGGTAAAGGCAGAGCGGTACCTTGAGATAAAAACCCTTATATGGGTTTTGTAATTTTTCCGCTCAAGTCTTTTGAAATATCCCTTGACGCCATGGTAGCAGTCGTTTCCATCAAGTACGATATCCTTATCCCTCACCGAAAGTTCCGAGAAAGGTTTTTCCGTGTCTATTCCCTCATCTTCTGCAAAGGCGAGCAGTTTTCTCATCTGTTTTCTATAGGAGGTTTTCGTGAAAGGCTCTATCGCCCCTTCCGCAAGGCTGAGACTCGGGTCTGGAACGAGCAGTTCTGGGTCAATTTCAAGATTTCTTCCGAATCCGCTACATTGCTCGCAGGCCCCGTAGGGGCTGTTAAAGGAAAATGTGTTCGGCGTGGGTTTCTCAAATGCCATATCGCAACTCTCACAGCGAAGTTCCCTTGAAAAACACAGACTCTGTCCCGAAACGATATGTACAAACGCTTGGGCGCTCTCGGAAAAAGAGGCCTCGAGCGCTTCGGTAATCCTTGATCTCAAACGCTCGGAGATAACTGTCCTCGCTG
>JAPOSJ010000218.1 GCA_026709745.1 Candidatus Dadabacteria bacterium
TGCAAGAAAAGCACGTACTTTCTCCCTGTTTCACGAACTAGGTCACCTGCTGAGAAACAAAAGCGAGATTGCTCACTGGGGAGACAGCGATCAGGGTGCAGAAACCTGGTGCGATGAACTAGCAGCCAATGTGCTGATGCCCTCGGAGGAGTTTCGGGCTGCCGCCCAAAAGCTCCGCGCAAATAATCTTAAGAATATCGGAAAGATAGCCAAGTCTTTCAAGGTAAGCCACTACGCTTGCCTCGTTCGGATGAAGCAACTAGAAATAATCGGCTCCGACACCTATCAAGATATTGAATCGCAACTGCAGAGATTTTACGAACAGCGGAAAAAAGACCTCAAAGAAAAAGAAATCCCTCTTGGCAGAAATCGTGCTGATGAAGTGCTTGACCAGTACGGCCATATTTACACTAGAGCACTGTTTCAAATTTACCATAACAATGAAATCGGACTTCACAAGCTATGCAGGCTGTTCGGTCTGAAAAGAGCGTCTGACGCTCTTCAACTGGAGAAGAACCTGTGAGCGGAAGATACTGCATTGACGCTAACATCTTCATAGAGTGCTGGGACAGAATTTATCCCTTAACTGTTTTCCCGTCGCTATGGGACAAAATAGCCCAACACCAAAACGACATTATCCTGATCAAGCCCATCTACGATCAGATTGTCCCAACAGACACCCGAAAGCGGGAAAAAGACCCTTTGAGTATCTGGCTCGGGAAAAACCATTTTACTAAAACTTACGTTGATAATAAGACAAAGAAACTTTCATTGCAACTGGAAGGAAAATACCAAATAACAGATCAGTCCAAAGGTGTAGACCAGGAAGATCTTACGTTGATTGCGTACGCAAAAATAAAAAATAAAACCGTTGTGACCCTTGAAGGAAAGCAGGAGCAGAAGCCCAGAGAAAAGAGGAATTACAAAATTCCGCTGGTCTGCAGTGAAGAAGGAATTGCTTGTGTCAATTTTATAGAGATGATTAAAGATTTTGGTATAATCATATGAGATGCAATTAATTAAGACCTCTTTGAATCTGGAACGCATTCCAAGTGTTCCAGCAATATCGTGATTGCTAGGGACTAGGACCGTACGACTCCTATCGCCATTGAGAAACTGATTGTACAGATCAAGAAAGGAATTGCCAGTTCTGATTACATCGTCTGAACAGTATAAAAAGCAAGCCTACACTGCTCGAGAATTTTTTTGTCCTCTTTCGCATTTTCCGTAAGAACATAGAAACCCTTTAAATATACAAGAAGTTTCTCATATCGTTCCTGTTTTCGTGCACGTTTTTCCAATTCCAAGTTGCTCTTTTCATTCAAGTGCCAGAGAACAACCCCTGCAAGCAATGGCGCAAGGGTAATTACTATCTTGACTACATTGTTCTTTAACCCATTTCATTCTCAACTCCTTTTGATACCCTAATCTGTACGTACGTGTTTCCGGTAATTATAAAATCTTATCGATTCTGAACTCAGAAAAAAATCCTCTATGTCAAGACTTCTGCTTTATCATACATTATAAAAACGCCAAAATTTTGAGACTTATATACTTGCCAGCTTGGAGAAAGAAAATCGACTACAACGCGTTTTTATAAATAGCTCTCGCTAGTGATGAAGGTGTTATATGGTTGTCAAAAATATGCAATGGAACACCTATTTGCTCCGAAACATACTGAGCATGCTTTTCTTCCGCAGCTTGGAATTCTTTAACGAAAGAAATATCCCATTTCTTATGGTCTCGGTCTTTCAAACGATCCACTATTTTGCTCGGAAAACCTTTGATCAAAACAAGTTCTCTGGGATTCATGGCATCAAAAATCTGGACGTTGACAGGTTCAATTTCGTTCCTGTCATTGATAAGAGTAAAGTGTCCATCAAGTAGCACACGAGGATATTCTGCTTTGGCAATTTTCAAGTTCTGCAAAAGTATCAACTGGTTCTTTACGACATTTTCAACCTCTTTTTTACCTTGAATGTCTTTTTCTTGACCAATGCGAATCAGAAAACTGGCAGAAATATGTCTATATCCTCCAAGCTTGGACACTTTCCTGCATAAACTGGTTTTTCCAACTCCGTGAACTCCTCCCACAAAAAGAACTGCTGGAGAATTTGCAGGATTTGCTGATTGCCGCCCGAAAATGACTTTCATATCCACGTTACTTAAATAATAAAACGACCGTGGTGGAGTCCTGTTTCCAGAAAGATCAGACAAACTCATCGGGTCTGTTATCTTATATACGTTGCCAAGAACAAAATAAGAAGCATGCCGTCGTGCCGAATAGTAATCACGATAGGCGCAGTGAGAGATTCCCGAACCGAGCGATGTTGCATTCCATACGTACTCGGATAAACCTGTAACCCGATCCACTACTTCTGCAACCGCTAGAATTTTCTTTACAGGTGCGGTGCAGTAAAGTACTAGGAAGGAAATATCTCGTCTAGGCAGTATCTTTCGATACTCAAACACTTTTTTCCCGGACATTATGTTGTCAATATGCTCGGGATGGATTGAAATCAGTGCCGCTTGTTTCACAAAGTCAGACTCCGGAGGAAATTTCTGTGTATTGTTCATGAGTGATGTTCCGTATGCTTTGAATCGGCCCAGTAATGCCAGCTTTAATTAATTCTTGACTAGTTATAGCCGGAAAGGTTTGCATCAACCGAAAAAGAAGAATCAATGTTTTCTTTTTCAGCCATTCTTGTATCTCTTTTCTCGAATAGACCGTCCGTTTAGAAACCATAGGAATTACTTTCTCAATATCATTTCCAGAATAGATCTGCTCAATGACCCCTATACACTCAATGCTTTTCCGGTCATGTGTTCTATAAAACAGCAACAGGTCTCCTGGGCGAATTTTCCTTGTACTTGAGTGACATATATAAGCCTTTTTGATAGTGTTCGATTGAGAATTGTACAGGGTCTGATCAGATACATACAGACCTCTTGCAAACCAACTGATATCAGGAAAAAGATCCTCGTGATATTGTGGCTTAATAGGTACGATAAATTTCCTGACTTCAGGGCCGTCAAGGTAGTGTGGGTAATACTTCAATGCATAGTCAATAGGTGCTGTGCTTTCATCAGGCAATTCAGGCGGAATCATTCTTTTGATGTAGGCTTCGTCTCTTGCTTGATATTTCCCGCAGGATTGAAAACCGTAATCTTCGCATAATGAGACTAACTTATCATATTCTTCTCCAAATATATGTACATATACATATGGAATTGCTTTATCCTCGGCGTTTCTAAAAGCGGAATAAAGCAATCTTTCGCCAAGTTTGCGACCACGAACACTTTCACCAACCTTAAGGGTGCACAGCTTCAACGCTTTTCCTTCAAGAGGGTTGCCATTGTCGGTTATCACAGGGCTCTCTTCCTCTTTATAAATGCAGATTGCATAAACCTCTCCACTGTCTTTATTCCTGACACACCAAGCTTTTCGTTGTTCCTGTGCCTTTTTTAGATACCACTCGTTATAAGAAGGATATCCTCTTCGCAATGAGTCAAAAAACGGTTGTCCGACTTCAATTTCATGCAAGTAAATCTCTTCAACACCGGCAATGGGGCTAGTTTTAGAATCCTGTTGAGACTTAAGGTATTCAAGAAACTGATAGGAATAATGAACCTGTTCTTGAATCTGGGCGTTTCTGGCTTTGGAATGAATTTCCTTATCATTTGTAACAAGAAAATGAACAGCTCCCCGACAAACAGAGTACAGAAGCAAGTTGTCAATGCGATCATTGTCATCTTTCTGTCTCCACCCATATTTTTCCAGGTCACCTTCAGTAATC
>JAPOSJ010000099.1 GCA_026709745.1 Candidatus Dadabacteria bacterium
ACCCTTGAAGGGGTGGGGGCACGCGTTCCCCCCCATGGGACCAGAAGCAGCGGAGGCGGCAAGGAAGTTCCGGAGATTGAAGACTGCGCCGTTGATCTGGGACTTAGCCCTGAAAAAGTTGCAGACCGCGTGGCAATAGGAGACATGGTGTCATTTGACACTTCACTTGATGAGACTGAAGATTCCGTTATCTCAAAGGCCCTTGACGATAGGATGGGTCTTTTTGTGATAATAGAAGCACTGAGGAAAACTCCAAATCCGGGCTGCAATCTTATAGTTACATTCACCGTGCAGGAAGAAGTAGGGCTTCGTGGTGCAAGGGTAATAACGCCGGTCTACGAACCGGATTTCGCCCTCGCACTTGAAGGCACAGTGGCAATGGACATACCGGGGGTCTCTGAAAGCAAATCCTTTGCCAATATCGGTAAGGGCCCCGAAATCAGACTCTTAGACAGGTTTATGGTGGCACACAGGCCATTTAGCTTTTTTATAAAGGACCTTGCGGAGAAAAACAAAATCCCTTACCAGATGACCGTAAAAAAGGCAGGCAGCACTAACGCAACCGCCATGCAGGTCACGGGAAAAGGTACCAGAGCGGCCGTGCTGAGTGTTCCGACAAGATATCTTCACAGCCCAAGTTCCATTGCATACAAAAGCGACATCTCTCACACAATAGACCTCGTATCATGCCTGATTCGGGATATAGGAAAATTCAGCCTCTCAAACCAGCATCAGGGTACTCAGCAACAATGATGGAAGAGCTGCTCTGCGTATTTAAGGAGATTGCCGAGGAGAACTTTCCTGAACTTGATCTTGAGAAATTCTCTTCAGAACTTCGCGAGGAGATAAAAAAGAAAAAATACGATCTGCAGGACGAAGCTCTGCTAGAAACAGCCCTTCGGGATGACAGAGAAGCCTTTAAAAATTCTTTTCTGGAAATGCTTGAAGAACAATCGGCAAACGAGAAAAGCAGCAAAGCGTTTATCCTATCGGACAGAGGGCGTGAAAAAGCCATCTCAATTCTGATAGACAACACCGAGCATACAATCGACTATTACTACAACACGATTATAGGGAAACACTTCTCGGCTACCTGAAAGCAGAGGCTTCTCTGTATTTTTTTAAGATTATCCCTCCACTGATACAGATAGCGATTCGTCGAAAAGCTACTTATTATCTTCCGCTCATCTCCACATATTCTCTGTTGTCTTCTCCGAGATAAACCTGCCTGGGTCTTGCGATTCTGGTCTCGGGGTCATTCAGCAACTCAAGCCACTGGGCAAGCCACCCGGCCATTCTGGCTATCGCGAAAAGAACAGTAAACATACTCGTGGGAAGACCTATGCTCTGGTATATGAGTCCTGAGTAGAAATCAACGTTCGGATAAAGCTTTCTTCTTACAAAATACTCGTCTTCAAGTGCAATTCTCTCAAGCTCAAGGGCTATGTCAAGCAGCGGGTTTTTCCCGGTGACTTCAAAGACGTCGTGGGCTATGTCCTTTATTATAGCGGCTCTCGGGTCGTAGGCCTTGTACACCCTGTGTCCGAAGCCCATAAGCCTGAACTCTCCCTTCTTAGCCCTTTCTATATACTGCGGGATCTTGTCAACCGAACCTATGTCGGCAAGCATCTCAAGCACTGCCTCGTTCGCTCCACCATGAAGCGGTCCGTACAGGGCTGCAATTGCCGCCGCGGCTGCTGAATAAGGATCAGGCTGGGAACTTGCAACGTTTCTCATGGCGCTTGTGCTGCAGTTCTGCTCGTGGTCTGCGTGAAGTATGAACAGAACATCTATCGCCTTTTCAATTGCCGGATTAGGCTGATATTTGGTCTCGGTCATTTTGAACATCATCGAGAGGAAGTTGCCACAGTAACTGAGTTCGTTATCAGGATAAACGCAAGGAAGACCCATTATCTGCCTGTAGGAAAACCCTGCTATGGTCGGCGCCTTCGCTATAAGCCTTTTTATCTCAAGCTTCTGAACGTCGGTATCGAATATATCCTTTGCGTCAGGATAGAATGTCGAGAGTGCTCCGACAGTGGAAAGCAGCATGCCCATCGGGTGTGCATTGTAGCGAAAACCGTCCATAAGCTTCCTTATGTTCTCATGCACATAGGTATGATGCGTTATGTCATGGACCCATTTTTCGTATTCAGATTCAGTGGGCAGCTCGCCTTGAATAAGGAGATAGGCAACTTCAAGAAAATTGCTTTTTTTCGCCAGTTCCTCTATCGGGTATCCCCTGTACCTCAGAATCCCCTTTTCTCCGTCAATGAAAGTAACTTTGCTTTTGCACGAAGCGGTATTCCCAAAAGCGGGATCATAACTCATCATGCCAAAGTCATCTTCGTTAACCTTTATCTGGCGAAGGTCTATGGCCCTTATGGTGTCGTTATCTATGGCAAGTTCATACGTCTTGCCCGTCCTGTTATCCGTCACAGACAAAGTATCTTTCGGCATTTGTAAATCTCCTCACAGTAGTGAAATTGTTTAAATCAAAGTTGTTGCCGACTGAACCAGATTCCCCAATTTTAAACCACCTACATCTCCCCTCCACTACCCCGGATAAGATCCAACCGATCAGATGGATTCTAACAGATATTTTAAGCAAAGGCAAAACACTCTAACCAAAATCCACAATACTTATGGGAACAGGAGTAAAACAGGAAACAAAAACAAGCAACGAAAAAAGGGCAAGAGCCTTTCTCCCGGCACCGATCCCGGCATCGTCAAGAAGAGTCGGCGGATGGGACGTACCGATCACAACAAGCAGTATTGCCCAGAAAAGCCAGCCAGCCCAGCCCTCAAAAACAAGCCACTCGGGAATAGTGTCAAGAACACCCAGACCCAGATAATCTGCAAGATCAAGAAGAGGTGCCGTTCCCACTCCCATTATCACAAGAGAAACAACAGTGACAGACGATACTATTCTGTGCCACTCTGCCGGAAAAACAGAATATATAATATGTCCTCCGTCTAACTGTCCCGCCGGCATGAGATTAAGTACAGTCACGAAAAGACCTATCCATCCCGCAAACGCCAGGGGGTGAAGAATAATCTCATACCCCTCGGCAATCGGCCCCAGGGCCATTTTCGAAAAAAAGGAAAATACAATCGAGTTACCAAGTGACATGGCAGTCTGCATCTCAGATATTCTCTCTGAATCCAGAGCTACCACATCTGAGAAAAGCAGCCCGACAAACAGAACTGGAAGAGCAACCACAATTCCGGCTATTGGACCGGCAACCCCTATGTCGAAAAGTTCTTTCCGGCTGCGTATCTGTGACTTTATCCGTATAAACGCCCCGAATGTGCCGATCGGGGAGAGAAATGGCGGGGCGGGGATAAACCATGGAAGAGTTATGGAAACACCGTACTTTCTGCCATAGAGATAATGGCCCATTTCATGCCCTCCCAGAATGGCAATCAGGGAAAGAGAAAAAAGGATACCTCCGGCATGTGTCCCGCTTATCATGTAGCCGGAGATAAAAGTCGTGGTCGCCGTTATGAGAAGAAGCGCCAGTGCAATCAGGGCAGATCTTCTTACCATTGCCTACTCCGCTTCGAGCAAAATCGGGTTTATGGAATTAAGAACGTCTTTTAAATATCTTTCTATATCAGATTCTTTGGTCAGCTTAAGCACCTGGGCCCTGATTTCCTCGAGCATGGGTTCAGAAAGTTTTGAAGAGAGAAATTTCACATAGGGAAACCGAAACGGTGAAACGCTAAGATGACGGTAACCGAGGGCCAGTATCAAA
>JAPOSJ010000116.1 GCA_026709745.1 Candidatus Dadabacteria bacterium
TTCGAACAGTTGTAGATACTACAGATAAACAAAATTGACTTTATTTAGGGTGGGCTAGTGGTAAGTATTCTGCGCTATATGATATCAAATATGCACTTATATTTGATAACGAAGACCAAGCAAATTTAGCTATAAATTCAGCGGAATCTTTACCATCAAATCCTGTAATAACTAAACTTCCTAATACATAAAACACTGCAAGGAGGGAGCTATGAGTAATTCAGAAATGGAAACTATCTTAAGCGCCATTCAAGGTTTAAAAGATAAAGTACATTCGATCGAAAATCGAGTGATGCAACTAGAAGAAAGAGTTTCTGAACGCTTTGACAGATTGGAAACTAGAATGACTAAAATTGAATATTTTGTTGGCGGACTTAAAGTAGGGCAAGAACTAAAATAGGAGACCCTGATGCCAGAGGATACAAAACCAGACCAACCAATCCCCAATATGTCCGAACTTGAATTTGATGATGTAGTCAGAGTTCTAATGGGTGTCGCACCAGAAGGGGAAGAAATCACACTACTTGAAGAAAAAGAAGAAGATTAGTATAATTCTTCCTAGAAGGTAGACCGGGGAGGGAATCGAACCCTCTAACTTGGCATTGCGAGTACCAAGGCCTCACCATTCGGCATCCCGGTCTCTGAGGAAATTTTTGCTAGCAAAAAGAATTATACAGCAATAGCTTGTGATCAACAATTAGCCGATCACAAGCTATTGTGCTTTAAGAGGGTATTTTAACTGATAGTCAAATCGCATTTATAGCCTTGCGAATGAGTAGATTTAAACACGGGATTATATTTTCAGTTGTCACTAATATTCCTAATTGAATCAATTCTTCACACGCCCTATCCCAATATTTAGTTTGGGAATTTCTAAAATATTCCCCACCCCTAGGAGATAAACCATCTATAAGATCGATCATATACTCTGCCCCGTTAACATGATGCGATTCTATGACATTGAGCATTAATAAATCATTCTTATGGCAACAAAACAGATGATAAACAAGTTCCTGAAGTTTTTTCTCAGGAAAAACAGCTTTCAAATCATTAGCAGATAAATTAGCCGGAAATCCAATATCGTCTTGTGCAAAATATTCAAGGATTTTTAATGTAAACTTCGGGTCTTCTATCACAGGGTTTAATCCGAATAATTTTATACCGGTTAGCAATCGTATATTGTCTCGCTGCCCTATCATGATATCATTTATTTCCCGATTTTGTCAACCTAAATACATAATTCCCTTAAATTAAGTGCAGTTCTTTGCTTCCCTTAACTTTGCGGGACACAGAGCGTTGCAGCTTGAAGCTTCTTCCTCTCTATCTCAGGTTTCTCCATAGTCTTGCCGTCACTTGTGGTAAGACAATTCGATATCCCCATATCTATCCCCAAGGGATTCTTCACTCCTTCTTCAGTTTCTGGAGCAGACAGTTCATAGGAGAGCGCCTCTTCTGTACGTAGCGCTTTAAGTGTGATGCTTATGGCCCTTAGCTAGCATTGTGTTCGGGGGAAGTTCCGGGGAGGACTTCACTTGAATGCAGGGAATCACCTTTATATTGAGAATAAGCTTGTCTCCTTCTCGCTTGAGGAGACTCCAGCACTGGTCGTTTATCTCTATTGTACGCCAGCGCCTCCGGTTCCGGGGAACCCCGGCTTCTTCCTTGCTCCCAACCCTGCGAAAAAAGGACTTGAATGCCTTGTCTATCTTGGTAACTGTCGCGCAGAACATGTGCTGATATATTCGTACTCCGGATCATCTGCTCTCACTTCGGTCAGTGCCTTACAGGGGGAATAATATGTACGGGATTTACCTGTCTTTCTGTAACAGTCAATACGCTCCTCAAGACAGGCATTGTAAAGATCGGCACACATCTGAAATACGCGGGAAAGTGTTTCTTATCCCAATTTTCACAGCTTCATTCTACATCTGTAAGTCCTTATCATTACTATATTGTACCCATCACTGTGTAATTATGTATACGCACCTATTTGATTTAATTCACCCTTTCTCTTGCAGCCCCGAACTAGGGCAAAACCTCCCAAGTCCTATTGCAATCGAGAGCGAAACATGTGTCTGAATTCAGTGAAAATATGCAGTTGCTCGATGTGTTGAAATATTTTTTGCTCAAGAACTTTGCGTTCTTGTAATTGCGGGAGGTTTCAGATGATAAAACAAAACTTGCGTGAGGAGTTATTGTTGAGTGAGACGATCGAAAAAGGTATGAAGGGAGAAGAAAATCTGTCCGCACAGGTTACGGTCTTTCACAAAAATGCGGAAATAGTTTCCGATGCGGAGATAGAGCAGAGCCTGAAAAATCTTGTCAGTGAATCCTTATCGGAAAATACTATTAAGACTTACAGGGGAGCTTTGCGTCGGCTTGGTGCCTTTATGGACATTGAAGAGAAAGCAGGAGTCGACCTGTTGCTCAGAAAGCTCGATGACTCTTCTCTTGCACGTTATGTCGCCGTACTAGAGACCAAAGGGAAAGCCCCGGCGACTGCTCAGATGACTATAGCGGCAATTTCCTATATTGCGAAACTCAGAGCGGAGAAATCCCCCGCAGGCAGACTCACGGACGCGGCAATGAGAGGGTTTCGCCGGAGGTGCTCAGACCGAGGACGTGGTCAGGCCCGAGGCATTACTTGGACACAGTCGGAAAAAATAGTTGCTTCAGTTTTAAACAACCCGGATTCACTCACAGGCATCAGGGACGCGGCTTTAATCTCGCTTATGTCGGATGCCATGCTGAGAATTTCGGAGGCCGCTTCATTGCTTGTCTCCGACATCGTTGAAGAAGCTGACGGTTCCGGACGGATTAATATTCGCAGATCAAAAACAGATCAGGAAGGCAGAGGAACCGTTCTTTATCTTGGGTACCCTACAATGGCAAGAATTAGAACCTGGATGGAAATCAGCAAGGTAAAAAGTGGTGCATTGTTCCGCAGAGTGTCGCGCGGAAACCTTAAGACTTCTTGTGTAGGAGAAACCTCCCTATCTCCCTTGTCCATACGTCGCATCCTGAAAACCAGAGCAGAAGAAGTGGGCATAGATGGAGTAAGTGGCCACTCTCTTCGAGTCGGTGCGGCACAAAGCATGGCTGTTGGGGGAGCCACCCTGGTTGATATGCAGATTGCGGGCCGCTGGAAATCTGCTCAGATGCCGGCCCGATATGCAAGATATCAGCTTGCGGAGCGCAACGCGGTTGCGCGTCTGCGTTACGGAAGATAACAGTCTATACTGCTCAAGTTGAGAGGAGTTTGCTTCTATAAACCCAGAATACATACTAAACCAGTATAGATTATTTGGAAGTTTTAATTATTAAGAGATGCTTTCAACTTCGTTGAATCCTTGCAACTGAATATAACGCATGAGAAATCGTGTTATCGAGAATTTTTAAGCCTCGCAGTAAGCCTCACGACCGGTTAGTACTCATCAGCTTAATTCCTCGCGGAACTTACACCCTGAGCCTATCAACCTTGTAATCTTCAAGGGGTCTTCAGGAACTTACGTTCGGGAGATCTAATCTTGAGGCAGGTTTCCCGCTTAGATGCTTTCAGCGGTTATCCTTTCCGAGCATAGCTACCCAGCACTGCCGTTGGCACGACAACTGGTACACTAGAGGCTCGTCCACTCAGGTCCTCTCGTACTATGAGCAGATCCTCTCAAATCTCCTTCGCCCGCTACAGATAGGGACCGAACTGTCTCACGACGTTCTAAACCCAGCTCGCGTACCGCTTTAA
>JAPOSJ010000148.1 GCA_026709745.1 Candidatus Dadabacteria bacterium
CTGGCCGTCGACCATCAAATTGTTCGATAAGCTCGCACAGATATCTTGACAGAACTGTATCAACTTCCAGCACGTCCACCGTGAATTTCTCCGGCACTGAGCAGAATTCTTCAATCTCGCTCGCCAGTATATCGGAGAGGTATTTACCTTCCCGTTTTATGACTACCGCCTTGGCGAAAGCCTGGAGTGCAGCCGCCACAAAAACCGGCATCACTCCCCTGCGCATTCCGTACGGAGGAAGTTCCAGCTTACAGAAGAGTTCTCCGGAGGGAGATTTCTCCACGCCAGCATCCCCGAAAAACCGACCCAGTACTCTCCAGATTTCCGCCAGACTTCTGTCTGGAAGTTGTTCAGGGTCGGCCCAACCCCACTCTTCCCCGCGAGAAATGTAAAGACCTGTTTTCTCAAGTACGGTACGGTACATTGCGACATCCGGAGTGGTGGCTTCCCTGTTAAACCCCAAGGAAGGTTCTCGGTTTCTTTCCAGAATGGCGAGAATCAGTTTCTTGCGGGCATTTACCATTGGACGGCTGATCTGTTTTCTCACTACAAGTTCATTGTTTATGCGGGGTGTTGAAGGAAAACGCCTGTTGGCAATTTCCGAAAGCCTCTCGCAAAGCCCTCTGTCGTCTCTGACCAATAATTCTCTGCCCTCAAAGAACCAACGCCCTCCGTCTCCACCCGGACACACGATACGTCTTATCACTCGAGCCAAGTCCTCCCGAGCGGAATCCGCCATGTGGCGAAGCTCGGGCAACACGAACGGATCCATAGCCACGATATCGTGATTCCGCTGCAATCGTGCAAGAGCCATGACCTCAAGAGCTATATCAAGTATTCGCGCCGGACGTCTTGGCACCACAAAAACAATTCCGGGAGCAACCGAAGGCGCTGAACTCATCAAGGAAGAAAGATCGGATATTTCTGCTTGGGTATCGGCAAGACAGTAGATAATTTTCCCATCTTCTCCGGGAGCAAGCGAAAGCAGTGAATGCGAAAATCCTTTTCTTAACAGGTCAGGAGCACAGAGGTATCTGCCTTCGAAAAAACGTCTGATGGCATTTTTCAAGTTATGTCCGACCGGGCGCCAGTTCGGTGCAGGATATTCTTTTGACAAGATATCCACCGCTTCAAATTCCGTCTCTATTCGACGGATTTCTTCAACAAGGTGACCACGGATATCGATATCTGTCCCGTGCCAGACAGAAATGTCGTCGTTTCGCTCTCTGTAGAGAAGAAGCTTACGGTCAATGAGGTCTTCGATTGCTTTTCTAGTACGAGCAAGTGAAAGCCCTGGAAAACTGGAAACCGCAAACTCGAGCAAAGCTTTTTTCACTCGCGCACGTTCGCCGGAAACTCCAAACCCTAGTATGGCTGTTGCGGAAAGTATTTCTTTTTCCACATCATTGTTTGCCTTAGACAACGCACTTTCGGTTTCGAGCCATCGACGATGCGTCCCGCCAATGCCCGTATCCGTAGACATGGAGTCAGAGAAATATCCATATAGATCGCCGAAAGTGGAAGACTTGCTGAGAGCAATTTCTCGGACAAAGGAAAACACCGTCCGCTCGTTTTGAGCAAGACGCGCCGCGAGACGTGGCAGGGAATAAAGTGTAAGAGAATGGAGCGGGTAGGCATTGGCTAGAGTTTCGGCCAAGGCCCTTTTGTCTTCAAAGACCTCAAACAGCCCGAGCTTTAGTGCTTTTTCGGCCTGCTTTTCAAATCGACAGAAGGGCTTACTGCTTCTGCCCCCCCCCTAATTGTATTACAACTGAACTGATAAGCTCATACATTTCGCGGCTGTCCTCAACATAATGAACCGTAGAAAAACGCCCTTCAATCTTCTTCCAGTCTCCACGTGCACTCTGGCTGAGGTTATCAGCATAGTGAAGAAAACTCTGATGCAGAATCAATCCGAAGCTAACAGAGGGATGTTTCTTGCGCGACGCCCACTCAGATATCCTCTGAACCAGAAGGAGCTCCTCGGTGTTACCCAAAGTGCTAAGTGCTTCAAGGTGGCGACCAAATTCGTCCCAGAGAATGGCTATATGGTCGCAACCCTCCTCACTAGCCTTTCTCCAGATCGCTTCTAGAATTTTGAGGATGTCTCCTCGGTGGTTGCGCGGACGCCTGATAGAAGAGAGGCACTCTTTCGCCTGCCTGAAAATCTCGCTGGCAATATCGGATTCATTGCCCTCAAGTACTATGACAAGGCCCCGCACCCTGAGTTCCACGCGCGCCACCAAGGTTTCACCTAGCTCCCGGTCCACCATTGCGATACGTTCTGTTATAGTGGAAAGAGTATCGCGTGACATCTCGTCGTTTCTCACCAGCATCGCGGCCGCTCCTGCCGTAAGAGACTTTCCAGAACCGTATGCGGCAACTATTATTGACGCAGGCGATGGCTCTCCGAGAAGTATCGACCTTATTATTTGAGTGTTTCTTTTGGTGGGATGGAAGTGAGCGAATCGCTCGGGATGCGTTATGTCCAGACGGACATTGATTGACTTGAAAAAATTTTCAGCCGCGTCAGTGTTTGCCCGATTCAGCATAGTATTTTGTTAGCCAATCAGAACCCGAAATGTGCCTGACACGTATAAAACGCTCGCCGCCAAGTTGTCGCACATGAATAAGTTCGGAACCGAATGACTTCTCAGACTTATCCAGAAGATCTGAAAAAGTCTCAAGATCCAAGCATAGAGTTTTCCCGGCACTGCCCGGTTTTGCAAACGCCTCGGAAAACCCGATATCCACGAAATCTTCTGCAGCTTCGTCCGCAGGCATGACAGATAAAGCATAGCCGAGCACGGCAAGTGGAACATCCTTTCGACTACGATTCAATCTGTAGGTTCCGGTTTCCCTAAGTTCCGTAACGAGCCCGAGCGACCTGAAGGGGCTCTCGCGGCCTTCTTCCGGGTCAACATCTTCTGGAGGCAGTACCGTCGCATAGCTTGAAAGCATGCAGGCTACATCTCGCAATAGTGTTTTTTCACTCGGGAGACGTTGTCCGTCAAGGGCAAGCTGTCTTCTCATCTCTTCCACACAACCGATACGGTCAAACCTCTCGTGCGGAAAGGTGTCAAAAAAGACTCTCCACACAACCGCATCTTCCCTGCAGGTCACAAGATTTACGTGCAGGGCCCACCATGTACCAACACTAAGCAGGTACGGGTCGTGCTTGAATACAACTTCGCCCGTATCCGTAATGGACAGCGAACGGTCTTTTCCCTTCCGCACAAGACCTGTCACCATAAGCCAGTGACGGATAGACTTGGCCATGTTCCTACCAACACCTAGACTATCCGAAACGAATGGATCCTCAAACGCACGAGGATCATTCTTGATAAGACTAAGCCCTTTGGATAACCATCCTTCACGTACCGCAAACGTTTCGTGTCCACCAAATCTCATTAACAATCAGACCTCCTGGCTCCTAAACGCCAGCAGTTTACGGTACGAATCAACCACCCTGTCCGCCGCGGCCACTGCATCCTCATCGGTGTTAAGCACGGAAAACGAGAACCTTACGCTCGCAAAGGCCTCTTCTTCCGAGAGTCCCATAGCCAGAAGAACGTGTGAGGGCTCGGGCCGCTGACTCTTGCAAGCGGAGGTCTGCGAGCAGATTACCCCTTCACGGTCAAGCTGTGCCATTAAAGCCATGCCATCTATTCCTGAAAATCTAATGTTGGACGTGTTGCAGACGCGATGAGACGGATCCGCATTCACC
>JAPOSJ010000172.1 GCA_026709745.1 Candidatus Dadabacteria bacterium
ATCTCAACGACAAAGCCTGAGGTGCTGCTCGAACTTTCAGAAAAACTTGCAGAAGCCATTACCAGGCTAAACGCGCAGAAACTCAACGAAACTCTGTTTGAACGGGAGGAAATTTGCAGCACCGCGATTGATTCCGGTGTGGCGATTCCGCACATAAAACTTCTTGACGTTCCAGATGTAATCATGGCATTTGCCAGAAGCGAAGCGGGGGTTGATTTTGATTCGCTTGACGGGCAGAAAACCCACCTCATCACTCTTGTGATAATACCTGAGACTCGCTCTACTGAAACCTTGCTAACACTGCTCGCGCGCATATCAAGGATACTCGCACGAGACAATGTGAGGGCAAAACTTGAAACGTCACAGGAGGCTTCAGATATTTACAACCTACTGATAGAAGAAGATGAAAAACTCTGAGCACAGTCAGTCTCTCTCGGTTGGAGATTTCTTCGCGAAATTCGGAGAAATGCTCTGTCTTGAACAAATCTGCGGGGAAGGAGGGTTTGAAAGGCATATAATTTCACCGACCGCCAAAAAGCCAGGACTGAGGATGATAGAAAAAAAGATAGAACTTGAGCGGGGAAATATTCAAGTGCTTGGCAGAACCGAAATCTCTTACATAAAAAGGTTTGCCGCAAGAACTCAGAAGAAAATAATATCAAATCTTATCTCGAATGATATTCCCTGCTTCATACTATCAAAGGAAACCCGCCCCGGAAAATCCTTCAGAGCACATTTTGAGAAAAAACAGATGCCACTTTTTACCACAGTCCTTAGCACCGGGAAATTCATAACAATTCTGAACGAACTTCTGGCGGAGGAGTTCGCAACCCGCATAACGGTTCACGGAGTGCTTCTTGATGTGCATCGCAGGGGAGTCCTTATTCTAGGAAAAAGCGGAATCGGAAAAAGCGAATGCGCGATTGACCTCATAATACAGGGCTCCAAGCTTATAGCTGATGACGTAGTTGAAATAAGGAAAATAGGTTCTCACACGCTTGTGGGAGTGGGTCCAGAGAACATAAAGTACCTTCTTGAGGTAAGAGGAATAGGAATAGTTAACATAAAGGATCTTTTCGGAACTACATGCGTTATGGAAAAACGAGAGATCGACATGGTCGTGGAGCTTGACCGATGGGACTCCGAAACTGAATATGACCGTTTAGGCATAGATACTAGAACACACTCCATACTGGACGTAGAGCTGCCGTACATCATACTACCGGTGAGTCCGGGAAGAAATATAGCGTCTGTAATAGATGTGGCGGTGCGGAACCAGATACTTAAGGAAACCGGCAAAAAAATCAACCTTTCCTCCGCAATCCGGGAATAATGGAACGGATAACAATCCTGAGCGGACTCTCGGGTCAGGGTAAAAGCACGGCTGCGAAAGTGCTTGAAGACCTATGCTTTTTCTGCGTTGATAATCTTACTCCCGAACTTATTTTCTCCTTCATCAACCTTTGCGGAAAATCATATCTTACGCTGGGAATAGGATGCACCGGCGGGAAGCATGGCTCGGGAGTTATTACTGAAGCTTTAGGAGAAAGTCTTTACGAATATTCCGCGATCATTAGACACAGGGATATAAATAAGCTATAAAAATCTCATGTTTTCCATAGTAGTCATAACGCACGGGGAAATAGCAAAGGAGCTTGTATCTGCCGTAAACTTTATTATGCCCGAAAAACCGAGGGTTAGGATGACCGCGGTCTCAATAAATGCCTCAAAGGATTCCAAGGATTTCGAGAAAAAAGTTAGAGCTTCTATTGAAACTGTTGACGAGGGAGACGGGATACTGCTCGTAACAGACATGTTCGGAGGAACCCCTTCAAACATAAGCCTTATGTTTCTTGAAAGCGGTGAGATGGAAGTGATTTCAGGCGTTAACCTGCCAATGCTCTTAAAGCTCGGCACCGTTGAAGAAAAAACCACTCTCAAAGAAGCAGTAGAGTTCGCGGCCAAAGCTGGAAGAGACAATATAATAGTGGCAAGTGAACTTCTCGGGAAAAACGGTTAAAGTATTCAGGAGAGGACACCTGAATGGACGTACACACACTTGACGCCGTAATAGAAATGTATACAAATCATCTTCTTCAGGGCGAACTTGAGGGATTCAGAATCGAAATATCCCCCGAGATAACCGACGAACTTGCTGCAATAGCTCTCTACCTTGATTCAAAAACTGTCAGGGCATCCGGAGAGATAGAGGAGTTCTACGAAGGTTATAAGAGGGCAGCGTTTGACGTGCTTTCCTTCATGGGGGTGGAGTTTTTTGAAGACAAGGAAAATAAGCTGATCAGGATAATGAAGTCAAACTACGACTCAGACCTTCAGGAACAACTTAAAGAAAATATCTGGGGATAGAATAGACTTCCCCGCTCAGGCTTTCTCGACCCCACTATGAATTTTCAGAGTTTGTTTGACTGTTTTGTCTTTGATCTGGACGGGGTCGTATATTCGGGCGAAACTGCTATAGGCAATTCCCCGGCTGTACTCAAAACATTAAGGAGAAACGATAAGGACATACGCTTCATAACCAATAACCCTTCACGCTCTCCATCTGAGTACACAGAAAAACTGGCAGCCATTGGAATTGAGTCATATGAAAAGGAGTTTGTAACCTCCCCGATGGCAACCGTATTCCTAATAATGGAACAGCTTGGCTCAAAGCAATGGAAAACCGTCTTCACGGCGGGAAGTGACTATCTGAAAAACGAAATAGCAAAAACGCAACTGGTTGCAGTTTACGGCAACTGCGCTTTCAAAGCGGATCTCGTCGTGGTAGGAAGCCATCCGAATTTTAACCTTGAGGAAATACGGACAGCATCCCTGGCGGTTGGAAACGGGGCAGATTTCATAGGTACAAACAGAGATTATTTCTATCCGTGTGAACACGGCCGAGCCCCGGCGACAGGAGCCCTTCTCGCGGCAGTGGAAGCCGCTTCGGGGAAAAAAGCTGTGGTAGCCGGTAAACCAGAGAAATACATGTTTGATATTCTGCAGAAAAGCGGAGCGGCACCTGCGAGAAAGACTCTTCTACTCGGAGACAGTCTGCACACCGACATTGCCGGAGGTAGAAAAGCAGGCTACAGCACAGCACTTGTGATGACCGGAGTTACGAATAGTACTGATATTGAAAACAGCGATGTAAAGCCTGATTTTATCCTTGAGAACATCTCTTCTCTTCTGCAATCACGGTAAAAAATTAAGAGTGACCTTGCTTCTTAACCAGTGCTTAACCCTAATACTGTTGACTTTTAATGACCGGGGTGTAGTGTTTGTTTCAAAAAATTCCCCTTCGGAGGCGGACATGCTCAGATCTATCAAAAAAGACGACAAAGACTTGCATTACCCATTAGAAATCCCGGATATGTTCGATGAAGATGATGAGTTTGAGGATGAATTCGCAGATGAGTTCGACGAGCTTTTTGAAGAGGTAAACTACCTTTACTACGATGACGATTCAGAAGAAGTCAAGCGGAGCAACACTAAAGGAAGAATACTTCACTGAGCACTGAGTAGTAAAAACAAGGCAGTCTTGCCTACCCACCTGCCGCGGCAGCCCGGACCAGATAGAGAACCACCAAAGAGAGCAACGCAAACTGTCTGATTACGGTACCATATATTCCTCTGGATATCACACCTGATCCTGATCAGCGAAGTTGCGATTCAAATCATCTTTCTGTATAACTTCATCTAGAAACGCATA
>JAPOSJ010000151.1 GCA_026709745.1 Candidatus Dadabacteria bacterium
CATAGTGCGTGGGAGCCTTGCTCCCGGCTGGTTTCTCGGCGGCGGGATGGATATATATGCTGAGAGGTCCTTTGAGGCGTTGCACTCGCTTGCCCCCGATCGCCGTGTGGAGGAAATCGCGGAATCGATAATAAAAATTGCGAATTCCAATATGGAGAAAGCCCTTCGCATTGTATCGATTGGAGGAGGTCACGACCCGAGGGAATTCTGTCTTGTTTCGTTCGGAGGTTCCGGGGGCCTTCACGCCTGCGAACTTGCACTCTCCATAGGTATCCGGGAAGTTCTTTTTCCGAAAAATCCCGGGGCCCTTTCTGCCTATGGAATGCTTCTCGCCGATTCCTTTAAGGACTACGGAACCACCTTTTTCTCCTCAGCAGATGAACAGTGCCGCCGGGAGACAGACCGAAAATTCATGGAACTTGAGAAAAGCGCTTACGAAGATATGGGAAGGGATTATCTCAGGTTCGAAAAGCATGTTGACGCAAGGTACAGAAGACAGTCCCATGAACTCACGATTCCCTACAGTGGTTCCCTGGCTTCTGATTTTCACCGCGAGCATGAAAAAACTTACGGATACAGAAAGGAATCTTCCGAAGTCGAAATAGTCACACTGAGGCTCAGGGCATACACACCCCGGCGAGGAGTATATATTCTCCCAGCTTCACCAGCGGGACCTCGCCCGCGGTTTTCCACAAGGGACGTTGTTTTTGAGGGAAGAACAATAAAGGCGGGATGCTGCGAGAGGGAAAAGCTTCGCCCGGGGTTTCAGTTCGAGGGCCCCTGCGTTATCTACGAGAGAACCGCCACTGCCTTTATTCCTCCTGACACGGCCTGCGAAGTAGATGGTTACGGAAACATTATAGCGTCACTCGACCCTTAGAGAGTTTTCCCAGGCGGATATGATGAGCATACGGGAAGAGATAAAAAAGATTCTGGACCCTCCGGGAACGGACTCTGATCCCGGAGAAGGCCTCCTGCACTCCGCAGTGCTTCTCATGCTCTCCGAGAGGGAGGGAAGCCACGGAATATGGTTTATAAGAAGAACCGAATACAGAAAAGACATTTTCTCGGGCCATGTCGCCTTTCCGGGCGGAAAGAAGAAGCAAAGCGACGCTACGCTTCTTGACACCGCATTCAGGGAAGCTGGTGAAGAGCTTGGCTTTGACACTCTTAAAGAAGTGGAGATTTTGGGAGAAATGGATTTTATGCGTCCCTATACACCCTCGGCTAGGCGGTACGCTGTCAAGCCTTTTGTGGGAATGGTAGGCTCGGAAGTGGATTTTGCTCCTAATTACGAGGTCTCGGAATTTTTCCGCGTTCCGGTTTCTCATCTGCTTGATCCTCGAAACAGGAACACAAGGCAAAGAGAGCGTGACGGAACGGTTTTAAATGATTATGTGTTTACTTACCGCAATCACATAATATGGGGACTTACGGGGAGGGTTCTCAATGAATTTTTCGGAAAGACTTCAACGTGTTTAGTGAAATATTAAGTCAGGAAGACAGAATAATGCTACAAGTTACAGTCAAGTTAATAGGTGTTCAGAGAAGATGGTTACAAATATAACTGCGGATGAGGCGTTAGAAGCGGAGAAGCTAATGGAACTGGCAAGGGTGCTTAGCTTATTACCCATGTGGTTTTATAATCCGAAAGAAGATTTTTCCAGACGTATTTAAATCTGTCGGACTTTCATGTAAAATTCTGCAGAATCTGAAAACGGCGGTGATTAAAACTCATGGCAGCGGTTAATAAGGCTATAATACTCGGGAATCTGGGAAAAGATCCGGAAGTAAGATATACGCCAGATGGGAAGGCTATCACAAGTTTTTCCGTTGCTACAACGGAAAAATGGAGAGACAAGGACGGAAATTCACAGGAACGTACCGAGTGGCACAGGATAGTTGCTTTTGATAGGCTTGCGGAGGTCTGCGGCGAGTACTTATCCAAAGGAAGTTCAGTTTACGTAGAGGGACAGCTGCAAACTCGCTCTTGGGAGGATAGGGAAGGCAATAAGAGATATACGACCGAGATTGTGGGAAGGACCGTTCAGTTTCTCTCCGCAAGGGGTGAGGGAGGAAGGTCGGGAGGCCGTACATCTCAGCAGGAGCCTCCTGAAGATGATTTCGTCTATGAAGAGGGCACCGAAGGTGGCCTTACGGATGACGACGTTCCGTTCTGATTCTCTTGATTTCTGCCTACACATAAGATTATGTCTCTGGCCGTTATAATCCTGGCGGCGGGAAAGGGAGTCCGCATGAACTCGGAACTTCCCAAGGTACTGCACCCCATACTGAAAAAACCAATGTTGCGCTATGTTCTTGACGCAGCAGACGGTGTCGGGCCCGAAAGAGTCGTTTTAGTTCTGGGACACGGTTCGAAACTTATAAAAAACGCTGTTTCTGATTACCCTGTGGAGACAGTTATCCAGCAGCCCCAGCTCGGGACTGGACATGCGGTTTTGTGCTGCGAGGATGTTCTCCGCGATTTCTCAGGGGATATCCTGATACTGAGTGGAGATGTCCCCTCAGTGAGTGTTACCACTTTGCGGAAGTTTACTGATTCTCATGTGAAATGCGGGGCGGACGTATCATTTGTTTCCGCCGTGCTGGATGATCCGGGCGGATACGGACGGGTGATAAGAGACTCTGAAGAGAATGTGCTTCGCATAGTTGAGGAGAGGGACGCCAATTCGAATGAGAGAAAACAAAGCGAGGTAAACGCCGGAATCTACTGTGTCAGATCATCTTTTCTATGGGATGCCCTAAGCGGACTTGATACGGAAAACAACCAAGGCGAGTATTATCTTCCGGGAATAGTGAATCTCTGTGTTTCCCGGGGGCGCGGGCTTCAGGCTTTTACGCTCGGGGATATAAAGGAGGTGTCCGGAGTGAACACAAGAGAACAGCTCACACAAGCGGAGAGGACTGTAAGGCGTGCCATAAACCGCCGCCACATGGAAAATGGAGTCACGATAATTGATCCTGAAACCACATACATATCTGATTTTGCATCTATAGGCAGGGATACGACTGTGTATCCGAACACCTATATCTACGGTGAAACAAGCATCGGAGAAGGCTGCAGTCTGGGTCCTTCCGTATATATTGAAAATTCGCGGATAGGAAATAATGTCAAGATAAAATTTTCTTCATACCTTGTGCAGTGCGAAGCGGAAGACGGCGTCGTGATGGGTCCTTTCTGCCATCTTCGCCCAGAGGCAAGGATAGAGAAAGGGGCAAAAATCGGGAATTTCGTTGAGATAAAAAAATCAAGAATAGGAACCGGCTCAAAGGTTCCCCATCTCTCATATGTCGGAGATGCGGATATCGGCAAGGGAGTTAATATTGGAGCCGGAACCATTACCTGTAACTACGATGGCTTAAACAAGCACGTAACCGTTGTAGAGGACGGTGCCTTTGTAGGAAGCGACACCATGCTGGTCGCGCCGATAAAGGTTGGAGAAGGTGCTACTACGGCCGCTGGTTCCACGATAACCAAGGATGTCTCCCCCGGCTCTCTGGCGATTGAGCGTGCGGGACAGAAGGAAATAGCGGGATGGGCAGAGAGAAAAAGAGCGAGGGAGAGAAAATCCTGAGATGTGTGGAATAGTCGCATACGTTGGAAATTCCGCAAGAACCAAGAGTGTTCTCTGCGAGAGCCTAGGG
>JAPOSJ010000245.1 GCA_026709745.1 Candidatus Dadabacteria bacterium
CGGTGCGAAGTGGAAAGATGTTCCGGGTGGGGTAAGCGGAAATGACTTTGAGTACAGATCGCTTTCCACCTCTGTTGTTTCTCATATCTACCGCGCTACGGGCGGAGATGTTGATATAATCGGCTGCGGAGGTGTGTACGATGTTTCTTCAGCTCTTGAGAAACTGCGGGCAGGCGCAAGGTCTGTCCAGATAGTCACGGGTCTTCGCGGTGAGGGACTTTCGGTGGCAAACTCCATAAACAGGGGACTTCTTGAGTTCATGGATAAGAACGGAATCGGTAAACTGAGCGAAATAATCGGTTCTGATCACCGGTGAACCGAGTAAGAACATGAAGAGGGGGCATGTGGACAAAAACTATATCTGTTTTGGTGCAAAGAGTTTCTGTTAAGGAACAAGGCGTGAAAGCTATTAAGGATTATTAGTCAGTTGTAAATCAAAAAATCGGCAAGACTAGGAAATTCTCCTATGAAAAGTAATTATATTCTTTGGAAGATATTGCTTGGGAAATTCTGCTTCATATATTTCAATGGACGTTTTGTAAGATTAATCGGTATGGATGAGGCTAAGTAACACATGATTACCAAATGGAATGTGCACAACTTCAAGTCTATTCGGGACGAAGAAGAATTGGACCTTGGACGACTTACGATTTTTGCAGGGGCAAACAGCAGCGGCAAAAGTACGATTTTACAGTCTATTCTTCTTATTGCTCAGACTTTATCAAGCAAATTAAGTTCACGTTCCGTAGTTTTGAATGGAGCACTTACGAGACTTGGTCAGTTTAACGATCTGAAATCAAACGGTGGCGAGTCAGATCAGATCACTATTAAATATACTTGTCGTCCATCTTGTGATCCTCCTGCATACAAAGAAGAACTCTATTCTCACACTATAACTCTACAGGAAATAGAGTGTGAGATTTCGTTTGATGCTGGTCCTCCAAGTTCTCGGGAAGATGTTTTTCAAATACAACCCCGACTTTTTTCAAGTCAGTTAGTTTGCGTATCAAAAGATGAGAAAAACACTGATCAAAGAGCGGAAATTTCAATTTGCCTCCTTGAAGGTTTACCGCGTCAATTATATCGCCTAAATTATGGAGTTGAACTTGATGAAACATCGATTGCAGAGTTAGATGAAAAGCTTGACTTGGCAAACCCTGTTGGATGCATCCTAAGACATTTTCTTCCAGAATCAATTACCTGTAAAGTTGACACGATTCGGGATAAGACTGAGGCTATTATAAGAGCACTTCAGGGCGATATTCATCCTTCCCTAAGATACCGTTCCCGCAGACTGTTTTCAGTCAGAAGCTTTGATTTCTCTGAGAAAACAATTTCTGTATTGCGTGATATACTCCAAGACATAATCAATTTTGACAAGATTTTTTGCCAGTCACAATCTCAATCTGCTTCCAAACCTATAACTTTTAAACTCTTGAATGAATATTTTCAGAAATTGCCATCCGATACTAGGGAAAAAATACGTGACAAAGTAAAGCAGTCAGACAATTTATATGAACGTATCTCTGAATCTATGTGGGAATCAAGCCATCTCTCATCAGACTCAAGTGATTTTACCAGGTTACTAAACTTACCCCTCCCGAGGCAAATTAACGAAGCGACTTCGTATCTGGATAGGTTTTTTACGTCTTCATTGAAATACCTAGGTCCGCTTCGGGATGCACCTAGACTCCTATATCCTTTTGCTCCAACAGCGAATCCAACTGATGTGGGATCAAGTGGTGAGTACACGGCGGCAGTTCTTAATCTGTATAAGAATAAGGAAATAAATTATATTCCCTCGAAAAATTTCAAAACATCTGCGGTTCATCTTGCACCTACTCAGACAACTCTTGAGTTCGCAGTTATTGACTGGCTCCGATATCTTGGAGTAGCCAGTACAGTAAAAAGTCAGGATTTAGGCAAACTTGGACATAAACTAGAAGTAGGATTGGATAGTGTACGTGCGTTTCACGACCTTACACATGTTGGTGTAGGTGTTAGCCAAGTACTTCCCATTTTAGTTATATCTCTTTTGGCCGATAAAGATTCAACCTTGGTATTTGAACAGCCGGAATTGCATCTTCATCCAAAGGTTCAGACGTTGCTTTCAGATTTTTTTATCTCGATGGCATTGTGCAATAAACAGTGCATTATTGAAACCCACAGCGAGTATTTTATTGACCGCCTACGATTCCGCATTGCTGCAGAGTCCCCCAAGAGTGAAATAAGCAGGCAATCCAAGATATATTTTGTTGAAAAATCATCCCAAGTGTCATCGTTCCGGGAGGTTATGATCAATGAATATGGAGCCATCTCTGACTGGCCGGAAGGCTTTTTTGACCAATCTCAGCAGCAGGCGGAGGAAATTCTCCGAGCGGCGACGGCAAAACGAAAAAGTAAACGAAGCAATTGAAATGGCTAGTATATTCAGTGTAACAATTGATGCCGGAGTACTTGCGGTTCCTCAAGCTGATTGTACTGATGATAATGAAGTTTATCGTTACATTGATACACTTCTTGATTGGAAAAAACTTCTTGATGAACCGTGGGTTGCAATTTACATGAGAGAAGGAGCTCTTGCGTCCCTTGCTGATGACGACTCTTATCCTTCTAGACCACAGCTTAAAGAACTTTTCTCTGCACATAGGGTGAAAGAATATGACGTAAACACTGTTGCTACTATAGTTAACAGATTGCTAGAAGTCACTCCTTCTTTTGAGACCCATTATCAATTGGTGAACGTGCTTCCTGACCTTCTTGAGATAGAGCCAGATATTTTAAAACTAACTACTTCAGATGCTCTTAAGGAAGATTTGGCTCGATGTGTTGTGTTGATTGCAATACTCCTCAAGCATTGTTCACAACCTCTTGGAGGTCATTTTCTCATATTACGAAATGTTCCAAGGGATATAATAAAAGTTAAAGCTCAAATTTACGATCTTGAACACAATAGGAATGATATTGCTGATTTGCCATCTCTTCACAAAGTTTTTGAAGGAGATGTTCTAGTATGCGATGACTTCAGAGGACTTGTAAAACATTTAGACGAATCAACTGTTTTAGTTCGGGCTTCTGATGATTTAGGTATTGAGTTAGCGATACGCATTGCTGTGTTTAAATATGCTTTACGTCAAGGTGAGGAACCCGACTGGGGAAATAGTTTAGTGCCGAATATTGGCAACGAATTTCGTGAAAAATGCCAGAGGCTCTGCAGCAAACAAGACGACTCTTTGCCAAGGAAAATACTTCGCTCAATTGTTGAAACTATTAAAGGTGATAACATGCGAGATGTTCATGCGATTAGAATAAAGTCAGGGGGAAGTTCCCCTCAACGTAAGCGTGGACTTGATAAAGCACAAAGGCGAGACATAGATAGAGAGTTCCATCTACATTATTGGGAATGTGCCGATGGGACAATTGAGTTAGCATCAGTTGTTAATCACAACGATTTCTCAATACCAGAATAGAAGTTAAGAGATGTACAAAAAACAAAGTTTTCTTTATTATTTGCCGAGGTGACATGAAAAACGTACCGGGATTTCTGCTAGGTGGCGTTCCCGCTGGGCCCAGAGAGGTGGGAAAA
>JAPOSJ010000136.1 GCA_026709745.1 Candidatus Dadabacteria bacterium
ACTTCAACAAGTTCCTTGTTTGCTTCTAGGCGATTCTTTATCTCTCTTACTTTGCTTACTGCTTCCTCTATGCTGAACACTTTCCCCCGGAACGACGGGATCATTTTCGAGAGCCGGTCAACTTCTGAGTACGAAATTCCCAATACCCGTCCCACGTCCTTTATCACGGCTTTTGAGGACATGGTTCCGAAGGTTCCTATCTGCGCCACCTTGTCTACACCATATTTTTCCGTGACGTACTTTATTACCTCGTCTCTGTGTTCCCCGCAGAAATCAACATCTATGTCCGGCATGCTTATTCTCTCAGGGTTGAGAAACCTCTCGAAGATGAGCCTGTGCCTTATAGGGTCAACCGCTGTTATGCCGAGAGCGTAGGCGACCAGGCTGCCAGCGGCACTCCCCCGGCCCGGCCCTACTGGAATATCGTTTTTCTTTGCGTACAGTATGAAGTCTGAGACCACGAGAAAGTAGGCGGAAAAACCCATTTTGCAGATGGTGTCAAGCTCCGAGTTAAGCCGCTCACGGTAGAGGTCATGAGATTCTTGCGGAATCTTGGTTTCTCTGAGTATCCTTTCAAGATTCCTGCCCGATATCTCGCGCATGAACCCGTCAAGTGATTTTCCCTCCGGCGGGACGTATTCGGGGAACCTGTATCCGTCATTTCTGAACTCGAATTCACAGCGCTCGGAAATCCTCACCGACTCATCAAGCGCGTCATCGAATCCCTCAAGGTCCCTCGACATCTCTTCCCTTGTCTTGACGTAGAAGTCATCACTCTGGAACCTCATCCTTTTCTTGTCGGCCACCATGCTTGCGGTCTGGATACAGAGAAGGGCATCGTGGGACTTGTAGTCTTCTTTCCTGAGAAAATGGCAGTCATTGGTAGCTGCAAGCTTTATGTCCAAATTTTTGCCGATCTTTCGAAGTTCCCTGTTGATTCTGCGCTGTTCATCAACGCCGATTGCTTGCACTTCAAGATAGTAACGATCCCCGAATATCTCCTTGTATGTGGAAGCGATTCTCAACTGTTCCTTTAGGTCTTTGCGGAAAATCGCCTGCGAAAGCTCGCTGCTCATGCACCCAGACAGTACTATGAGTCCCTCGTTGTGTTCCGACAGCATTTCGTGGTCCACGCGTGGGCGGCGGTAAAACCCCTCGAAATACCCCTTGGTCACAAGCCTCGAAAGATTTCTGTACCCATCCTCATTCATGCAAAGCACGGTGAGATGGTAGTTTTTTCCGTCAGATGGCTTTTCAAGCTTAAGGGTGGGAGTTACGTAGAGTTCGCATCCTATTATGGGCTTTACGCCCTGTGCCTTAGCTTTTTCGAAAAGCTCGTACGCCCCGAAGAGATTTCCGTGGTCGGTCACTGCGACGGCGGGCATGGAGTGATTCTTGGCCCTTTTAATCAGGTCATCGAATTTTATCGAGCCGTCAAGAAGTGAGTACTGAGAATGCAGATGTAGGTGAACAAAAGAGTCTGACATTGCCGATTACGAAGAGAAACCATACATATTTTCTGCGCTTTTATCCAGCTGTCTGGGCAATAAGGTGGAAAAATGACAACCGGATTTTGATCAAGTAAACTAGAAATTTTGGTCTTCGGCGAAGCCGGGTGGTTTAACTTTTACGTCATGTATGAGGAAACGGAATTCAAGCTTTCCCTTTCGCCCTCCGTGGCGGATCGGATTCTAAGTCACAAGGTTCTTAAGCCTCTTCGCAAGGGCCGTCCCACGAAAAGCCATCTCATAAGCACTTACTTCGACACTCCGCGCCACGCGCTCAGAAAATCCGAAATAGCTCTTCGGGTGCGCAGTAACGGCAATGGCAGGAAGCAGACCATAAAGGCCCCGTTTCAAGGACCTGCAGGACTTCAGAACTTCAGAGAGTGGACAGTGGATGTAAACGACAATTTTCCCGATCTTCGGGCCGTGGATGATCCTGCTATTGTGCGCAAGCTCTACCGCCGCCGTTACGAAAAACGCCTCGGGCCGGTGTTCACTACCGACTTTAAGCGTGAGGCGATACGCCTGAGGACGGCGGGAGCCGAATTCGAACTGGCCGTGGACCGGGGGGAGATACTCGCTGAAACTCTTGGGGTAAGTGTTTCAGAACCTATCTGTGAAGTGGAATTTGAACTGCTCTCCGGGGACCCCGCACGCATGTTCGACATTGCGCTTGAACTCTGCGAAGCCTACGATCTGCGTCTCACTCACCTAACCAAGGCACAGAGAGGATATGCACTTGTGAGGCCGTCGCTTCGACCGAAACCCGTAAAGGCCCCGAAGATTCTTCTCTCAGAGGAGATGAGCGTTGCTGAGGCGTTTAATTCCATCATAGGGGGATCCCTTGAGCACATGTTCGCAAACGAGATTCCCACTCTTGAGGGAAAGGCGGAGGGTGTGCACCAGACGAGAGTGGCGATGAGACGCCTGCGCGCCGCGCTTCGTGCATTCAAAAAAGTGCTTCCCTACGACAAGCGAAAGGCTTTTAACGGGGAGTTCCGCTGGTTCCAGCAACGCCTAGCTCCCGCCCGTGACTGGCAGGTTTTTCTGGGCGAGACACTTCAAAAGATAGCAGCCTCTGCACCCGGGGATGAACAGGCAGTAGAGCGTTTAAGGCGCGTTGCGCGCGTAGAGCGACGTAGGGCTGTTGGGGACGCGGTCGCTTATCTTGAAAGTCGTCGCTACGCACGTCTACTGCTCCAGTTTGAGCGATGGATCGCTTCGGTCGGCAGGGATAAAGGCTCAAGGGTGCTCCGCGGGTCGGTTAACCCCTTCGCTAAAAGTGTGCTCGGAAGAACATGGCGCTATTTTCTTGAGGATAGAAGACCCCTTTCGCGTCTTGCTGATGAGGATCTTCACGAGATAAGGAAGCGTGGCAAGAAAGCCCGCTACGCAACGCAGTTTTTCAGTTCGCTATGGGATGGGCCCGCAGTGGAGCCCTTCATGAAACTCATGGGACGCTTTCAGGACAGCATGGGAAAGACAAACGACGCGATAGTAGCCCGACACATGCTTGCAGCCGTAAAGCCCGGGAGAATAGATCCTTTGCTTATCCGTCTTGCGCAGGACTGGTCGCAGGCCCGGATAAGAAAGTGCCTCCGCGCGGCGCAGCCGCAGTGGAGACGCCTTGGGCGTATCGAACCTTTCTGGGAAACGGGAGATTGAGCGCGGCTTTTCACGCTGGGGAAGATTGTGTAAACTCAGGCTTGGTGGGTGCTTGAGTGCTTCATATTATTGCCCCGAGAGAGTTTAAATGACTTCTTCTGTAACAGATATCTCGAGCAAAAGAATCTCGGTTCGTCCCTCGAAGCGATATATCAACAGGGAGCTTTCATGGCTTGATTTTAACCTGCGGGTACTTGAGACGGCGGCGAACAATACGGTTCCGCTTCTTGAGAGGGTGCGCTTTCTATCCATTTCCGCCAGCAATCTCGATGAGTTCTATATGGTCAGGGTGGCGGGTCTCGCGGCACAGGTGACAGAAGAAGTAACGGACTGCAGCAAGGACGGCCTTATGCCCTCTCAGCAGCTTGAAGCCATAAGGGATAAG
>JAPOSJ010000093.1 GCA_026709745.1 Candidatus Dadabacteria bacterium
AGCCCGACAGGGTTGTTATAGGGGTTGAGGACAAATCTGTGGGCTGGGTTCTAAGAGATCTTTACTCTCCTTTCATGAGGTCTGCTGACAGAACAATAGTGGTTTCCATCAGGTCTTCTGAAATGTCAAAGTATGCCTCAAACGCGATGCTTGCCACTAGGATATCGTTTATGAATGATATAGCTAACCTGTGCGAACTGCTGGGAGCAAATGTCTCAGAGGTGCGCTCGGTAGTGGGTTCTGACTCAAGGATAGGCAGGTATTATCTCTACCCTGGAGTCGGATATGGAGGGTCGTGTTTTCCGAAGGATGTAAAGGCCCTTGAGAGGATGGCTTGCGACGTTGGTTACGAACCCCGGGTGGTATCCGCAGTTGACCGGGTGAACGCGGCCCAGAGAGAGAGGTTCTTTGACAGAATAGCGGGATTCTTCGGCAGCCTTGAAGGAAAGAGGATGGCTGTTTGGGGTATATCGTTTAAGCCCAATACGGACGATATAAGAGAGGCCCCGTCGCTTTACGTGATAGAAAGACTGCTTGAGGCGGGATGTTCCGTTGCTGTTCATGATCCGGCCGCCATGGGAAACGCAAGAGCCATCTTGGGAGACAGAGTGGCTTACTTTGAGTCCTACTACGATGCGTGTGAGAACGCCGACGCCCTTGTTGTTCATACAGAGTGGAGCCAGTACAGGCAGCCGAATTTTGAGAAAATAAGGGAGCTGATGAAAACCCCGGTGATATTTGACGGAAGAAACATTTATGATCGCATAAAACTTGAGGCCATAGGGATAAGGTATTTCGGAATCGGGAGATAAGAGAAGCAGTTCTGGAGAGTTTTATCTGTCATGAATATAGTAGTTTCAGGTTGTGCAGGATTTATAGGAGCGAAGGTGTCAGATCTGCTCCTTGAGCGTGGGGATTGCGTTTTCGGGCTTGACAACATGTCGGATGCCTATGACGTGAGACTCAAGCATCACCGTCTAAGCACCCTTTCTGCGATGGATGGGTTCCGTTTTTTCAGATGTGACATATCGGATAACGCCGCGCTTGTTTCAGTATGCGAAGAGATAAAGGCCAGTTGTGGGGATGGCGGAATTAACTGCGTTATAAATCTCGCGGCCCGTGCAGGAGTCCGACAGAGCATTGAGAATCCTTGGATATACTACTCTACAAATGTGATGGGCACACTCAATTTGCTTGAGTTCTGCCGCCGGGAGGAAATTCACAAATTTGTTCTGGCTTCGACTTCAAGTGTTTACGGAGAGAGTGAGACTCCTTTCAGGGAAGACATGAAGACCGACCTTCAGATTTCTCAGTACGCTTCCTCAAAAAAGTCTGCTGAAGGCCTCTGCTCGGTTTACAACTCTCTTTATGGGATGGACATTTCGGTGCTTCGCTATTTTACTGTTTATGGTCCTGCGGGGCGACCTGACATGAGCGTCTTCCGGTTCATAAAATGGATAAACGAGGGAGAGGAAATATCGATACTTGGAGATGGTGAGCAGAAAAGGGATTTTACCTATGTCGATGACATAGCCTCCGGTACTGTTTTGGCGACAATAAATCTCGGCTTCGAGATAATAAACCTAGGAAGCTCGGTCTCGGTTTCTCTTAATGAGATCATAGGTATGATTGAGCAGGGTGTTGGCAGAAAGGCCAGAATCACATGCGGCGCTCCGCATCCTTCTGATATCAGGTCTACACTTGCAGATATAGACAAGGCGAAAAGAATTCTTGACTGGAAACCTAGTTTTGATACACAGAAGGGCATTGAAAACTCCCTTGAGTGGTATAATGCCAATGAAACTTTCGTACGGAGTATAGAGGTCTGATATACCAGAGCTCTTAGTTAGGGTATTGACATATTCTATCAGCTTTTTATAAGATTTAGACTTATTCTGAGAACAGAGCGACTGCTTTTATGGCCAAATCACTTGTTATAGTTGAATCTCCTTCAAAGGCGAAAACAATAAGGAAATATCTTGGACGCGACTTCCGCGTGGAGGCTTCCTCCGGTCATATAATAGATCTTCCCAGCCGAAGCCTCGGAGTAGATATCCACAACGATTTCAAGCCCGACTATACAGTCATAAAAGGCAAGGCCAAGTATCTTGAAAATCTTAAGAAGGCGTCTCGGGATGTGGAGAAAGTTTATCTCGCATCAGACCCCGATAGAGAGGGAGAGGCAATCGCCTGGCACATAGCAAACAGCCTTAACCTCTGGGACAAGGTACACAGGGTTCTCATACAGGAAATAACGGAAACGGGTGTCAGAGACTCGATGAGCAGGCCCCTTGAGATCAACAAAGAACGCTTTGAATCCCAGCAGGCAAGAAGAATCCTCGATAGGATTGTCGGCTATAAGGTAAGTCCGGTTCTCTGGAAAAAAGTGAGAAAAGGTCTCAGTGCCGGAAGGGTCCAGAGCGTCGCCCTGAGATTTGTTGTTGACAGGGAAAGAGAGATTCAGAATTTTAAGCCGAAGGAGTACTGGACGCTTGAAGCTCTTGTCAAGAGGAGTTCGGACCCTGACCCCGACGCCTTTACCGTCTCACTTCACATGTTCCGGGGTAAAAAAGCAAAGATTGAAAACGCACAGCAGTCAGAAGAGATACTCTCTGCGCTTTCGGGAAAAGATTTCGTTGTGGGAAAGATCGAAAGGAAGGAGCGGAAAAGAAATCCGCTGCCTCCTTTTATAACAAGCACGCTTCAACAAGACTCTTCCAAAAAAAACCGCTTCTCCGTAAAAAAGACCATGCTGGTCGCTCAGGGACTCTACGAGGGAGTCGAGCTTGGAAGCGAGGGTCCCGTGGGACTCATAACCTACATGAGAACCGACTCAGTAAGAGCCTCTGATAATGCCGTGGCGGAAGCAAGAGGATTTGTATCAGAGAACTATGGAACGGACTATGTGCCAAGGCGACCCAATATCTTCAAGGTAAAAAAATCCGCCCAAGACGCACATGAGTGCATAAGGCCAACTTTTCCTTCAAGACGTCCAGAAGACCTCAGGCAGTTTCTAACCGAAGATCAGTACAGGCTTTATTCCCTTATATGGAAAAGGTTTATTGCCTCGCAGATGACACCGGCTGTATACGATCAGACGCGTGTCGACATCCTGGCGGGCGAAGCTGTATTCAGGGCCACCGGCAACGTAATGAAGTTTCCGGGTTTTACAGCCGCCTACGAGGAGGCGACGGAAAAAGAAGAAAAGGGTGAAACAGATAAGAACCTGAAAAAGGACGAGGACAAAAGACTTCCAAAGCTTTCTGAAAGAGAAATTCTCTCTGTTTTGAAGCTCGACCCGAAACAGCATTTTACTCAGCCTCCTCCAAGATATTCGGAAAGCTCACTTGTAAAGGAACTTGAGGAAAAGGGCATAGGAAGGCCTTCAACTTATGCTTCCATACTTTCCACAATACAGGACAGGGGGTACGCAGAGCGCGAGAAGGGAAGGTTCCTTCCGACTTCTCTAGGTTTCTCTGTGAACGATTTTCTTCTCGAAGGCTCGTAGACGATGATGAAGCAAATATAAAACCCACAGAGAATTAATCCC
>JAPOSJ010000076.1 GCA_026709745.1 Candidatus Dadabacteria bacterium
CGCCCTATGTCACCGATCCCGTGATTGTCCCCGAACCTGTGGTGGTTGGTGTTGGAGTCCCGAACAACGAGTCGGCCGAAGATACGGACCCCAACGCAGACCTGATCGCCGACGTGCGCGGCTACGCTGCTGAGACCGACGAGGGGCAAGCCCACGTGGACCGCTGGATGCGCGTGCTGGCAGCGTTCGGCGACAACAACGGTCATGAGCCGATGACCGCGACCGAAGCGAAGACATACGCCGATCGGGGCTGGTTCCGCTGGGATCCAGTCGTCACGGCGCTGACCGAACTTGAAGCCGCGCAAACCACCGAACCGGAGCCTGCGGTCTGTGTTTCTCCTGAACTGCAATCAAACGTCGAGGACTACCATGGGGAAACCTGGCAGGGTGAGGCACATGTGACGCGCTGGCAGCGAGTGCTTCAGACGTTCGCGGGCATTGCCAGTGGCGACACGGTTATGCCGAGTACCGAGGCGCAGACCTATCTGGACAGGGGCTGGACGCGCTGGGAGCCCGTAGTGGAGGCACTCAAGTGCCTTGAGAGAAGGTAAGCGTGTCGAACCCGGCGTGCCAAGGGTTGGTGCGGTTTGCAAACTTCACAGCCCGCAGGCAAGGCCAAGCGCTGATCGTGGCTATTGACTTTGAGTATGGCGGGAATAGATGAAAGTGATTATTCGCTAATTGCGGCCCAGATGAATATAGAAGAAATTCGCCTTGAGGTAATTCAAAAACTGCAAAATAGCCGACTTTCTCTATATTAAAAGCGACTGAAAACCAATTACTACAGTCTTTATCTGAATTCTGGTATTACCTCTTTTGCAAAAAGCTCTATGGTTTTGGGATTCATTACGTCTGAGAAGAAGATCGTGTATTTCGATATTCCCTTTTCCATATCCGCCCTGATTTTTTTCACACAATCCTCAGGAGTTCCTACAATTCCGAGTTTTTCTATGTTCCCGAAAAATCCATAACGGCGTTGTGCTTTCTCCAGCTTTTCCGGGAGGTCTTTTCTGTCTTCGACCAGAACGCAGACGGTCTGCTGGGATATAGTTATATCTTCCATGTTTCTGCCAATCTCCTCGCAGTGACTCCTCAATATGGATTGCTTACGGTCAAATTCAACCGCGCTTGACGCCGGACAGTTCCACTCATCGGCAAGTTCCGCCACAGCTCTCAGAAGAAAATTTTCCCCGGAACCCCCTATGCATATGGGAATGTGAGGACGCTGAACGGGCTTTGGATTGCAGGGTGCGTTTTCTACACTGTAATATCTGCCCCTAAAAGTGGCAGTTTCTTCTGTCCACATCAGTTTCAGTATAATGGCTGCCTCTTTCAGCATCTCGATTCTTTCTTTAGCAGATGGGAATTGGTACCCGTAGGCGCGAAATTCCTCCTCAAACCATCCGGCCCCCATAGCGAACTCAACCCGCCCTTTGCTTATCACGTCAAGAGTCGAAGCCATCTTGGCGAGCAGGGGAGGGTGTCTGAACAGATTGCACAGAACCATCGTTCCAAGCTTCACGTTCTGCGTTACGGTAGAGAGGGCGGACATAAGAGTCCAAGGTTCATAAATATCGATCCCTATTATCCCCTGACCCAGAACGTGATCATAGAACCACACGGAATCATACCCTATTGAATCGCAGAGCTGCGCGGTGGTTTTTATCTCCTCAAAATCTATTTTCTGCTGCCTCAGCATTACTCCGAATTCAGGTCTACCCATCGGTCTGTCTCCGTTCTATAGTGTCTGCGCTTGGCTGTAAAGCGCACGGGTAATTATCCCTTCAGTGGAAGATACTGTAAACACCACAGAGGGTTTGTGACTGTTGAGTTTAAGAAATAAAAATTCGCTGTTTTGGTTCTTTATGCTATTATTAAGTGCTACGGAAAAAGAAAACCACCGGAGCTTCCAGCCGACTGCTTTAGATTCCGTTTCTTCTTAAAAATCTACGCACCTGAGGTTTCCAATGAAAAATGCAGCTGTTTTCACTCTATGCTTTATTTTCGCTTTGATTACTTTTCCTGTTAAGGGGCACTCTCATTCTGATCATAGTCATGACAAAAACATGTCCGCTGAATCCGGCGACAAAAAAGAAAGGAGAAAAACAATGGTTCTGATTTCAACTTCGCAGGGTGATATAAAACTTGAGCTTTATGAAAAAGAGGCACCGATTACCGTGGCTAACTTTCTTTCCTACGTGAGAGAAGGATTTTTTGACGGCACCATATTTCACAGAGTGATAAATAATTTCATGATACAGGGCGGCGGCATGACGGCGGATATGAAGCAGAAGGCTACTAAAGCCCCAATAAAAAACGAGGCTGATAACGGCCTTAAAAATGAACGTGGCACCGTAGCAATGGCAAGAACTGGAGTTGTCGATTCTGCAACGTCGCAGTTTTTTATAAATCACAAGGACAACGCTTTTCTTGACCATGGCGCACGTGATTTCGGTTACGCCGTATTCGGAAAAGTTATTGAGGGAATGGATGTTGTTGATAAAATCGCCACTGTTAAGACCAAACCAGGGGATGTTCCCGTTGAAACGATAACAATCTTGTCCATGAAGGCCGTCAATTAGAAGACAGCCCCTTTTTCCGTGTCAGAAGAAGTTACTTATAAAGATGCCGGTGTTGATGTGGAAGAAGGCGAGAGATTTGTCCGACTTATAAAACCTCTTGTTGAGTCAACATATGGCCAGAGCGGTGCAGGTCCCATGGGAGGATTCGCAGGTGCTTTCCCGCTTGATGTGGCTTCCTTACGCAATCCACTGCTTGTATCTGCAACAGACGGTGTCGGCACAAAGCTAAAAACCGCTTTCTCCTCGGGTAGATTTGATACAATAGGCATAGATCTTGTCGCCATGAGCGTTAACGACGTGGTTACGTGTGGAGCGAAACCACTGTTTTTTCTTGACTATCTGGCTACCTCGAAGCTTAATCCTGAGCAGGCTGCCGAGGTGGTAAAAGGTATCTGTGAGGGATGTGTCCGGGCTGGTTGCGCACTTCTCGGAGGTGAGACTGCTGAGATGCCGGGATTTTACGCCGATGGAGAATTTGATCTTGCAGGTTTCTGCGTTGGAGTGGTTGAAAAAGACTGCTACATTGACGGTGCCCGTATAGCCCCGGGCGACGCGGTTATCGGTCTTGCTTCAAGCGGTCTTCATTCAAACGGTTATTCGCTTGCAAGAAAGGTGCTTTTTGATATTGGGGGTTACTCTATGAGTTCAGAGCCCACGGGATACCCAAGAGCCCTTGGAGAGGAGCTTCTAGAACCCACTATAATATACTCAAAAGCCGTCTTGGAGCTCTGTGAAAAATTCGACGTAAAAGCTTTTGCACACATAACGGGGGGCGGAATTCCAGGCAATCTCTCAAGAGTGATTCCCGACGGTCTTTTTGCGGAAATTAATAGTGAAAGCTGGACAATTCCTCCCATCTTTGACCTTATAATGAAAACCGGGAATATAAGCCGCAACGAGATGTATTCAACGTTTAACTGTGGGGTGGGACTGATAGCTGTGTTGCCACGGGAGCAAGCCCAG
>JAPOSJ010000070.1 GCA_026709745.1 Candidatus Dadabacteria bacterium
CCGAAATAAACAAATTCATTCCCCCACGGATCAAGCGGCAAGCTCGAGGATTCAAGGTAACGCTTCCATCTCTTCGCCTCTCTGCCCACCGTCACCGGTTCAACCAAGGCACGCAGACCCTGCTGGGTCTCGGGGTAGAAACCGTTATCGAACTTAAAGAGCTGAAGCGACTGCTCAAACTGCCTGATCTGGATCATCGCCTGTTTTTCCTTTGCCCTCTCTCCCTGGCCTATCACATTGGCACCCACTATATACGCAAGCCCCGCTATGATAAGCACGACCACCATGATTTCAATAAGAGTAAATCCCGCCTGGGATCTCATTTTTAATACCTCCCTGTTCAGCTTATTACCGAAGTCAGATTCAGTACCGGTAAAAGTATAGCGAAAACTATAAAACCCATCACAACGCCCATGATAAGTATCATTACCGGTTCAAGAAGAGAAGTTAGCGTGGCGAGCATGCCGTCCACCTCAGTGTCGTACATGTCTGCCACCTTGGAGAGCATATGCTCAATTTTGCCCACTTCTTCTCCCACTGATACCATTCTAACCACAAGCGGAGGGAAAATCCCGGTCTGCCCGAGGCAGCTTCCAAACTCCGCCCCTTCCGCCACCCTGACCCTCACATCTTTTATATTGTCCATGTAAATACTGTTCCCAAGAACCGATTCACTCACCCTTATGGCCTCGAGAAGAGGAATGCCACTTGATAGCAGCGTGGCGAGAGTTCTTGTGAAACGCGAAATCATCACTTTTGAAGACATTTTCCCAAATACCGGGGTCTTGAGAGAAAATCTGTCGTAAACCTTCTTTCCGGAAGGAGTCTGAGCGTACCTTCGTGCAAAAAAGAGTGCGGCAGCCAGAAAGACCAGAATGAAGGCAAAGTTCTGCCGCAGAAAATCGCTCACACCTATAAGCACTACGGTAATAAGTGGCAGGGCCTTATTGCTTGAGGCAAATATGTCGGCAACCTTGGGAATTACGAAAGTCATCATGAAAATCAGCACCCCCAGTCCGACGACGAACATTATCGCTGGATACACCATCGCCCCCCTGATCTTCGAACTCAGTTCAAGCTGTTTTTCAAGGAAATCTGCAAGGCGGTCAAGGACTATACCAAGAGTACCACTTGCCTCGCCTGCGCGGACCATGCTTATGTAGAGATCGGAAAAAACGCCTTTATGCTCCTCAAGTGCAGCATGAAGAGAACTTCCTTCGCTCACGCGGCTTCGCACTTGGGAGAGAATTTCCTTAAGTTTCTGGTCATCCGTCTGCTCATAGAGTGCCACAAGCGATGTCTCAAGAGGAAGACCGGCTGAAATGAGCGTCGAGAACTGCCTAGTCATAACGGAAAGTTCCGAGACGCTCACCCCTCTCCACGGAAGGGCTACGGATAAGCGTCGCTCTACACTAACAGATTCCTTTATGGAAGAAGGGTATATACTGTCTTTTCTGAGCCTGTCGCCTGCGATCCTGACTGACTCAGCACTTATAACTCCCCTTATCGATTCACCCTTGTCGTTAATGGCTTTATAGTTGTAAACAGGCATATAAACAGCTTCTGAAGATAAACGCGACCTAACTCTCCGCCAGTTCCTCTTCGGTAACCCTTAGCACCTCGTCAATTGAAGTTACCCCTTTTGCGACCTTATCTGCGCCGTCCATCCTGAGGGTGACAAGCCCGTTTTGCAGCGCATGATCTTTAAGCGTCGCAGAATCCGGGTGTGTGAGAATGGTATTCTTAAGCCGATCGTCGATAAGCAGTATCTCAAAAATTGCTATCCTTCCCGAAAATCCCGTCTCCATGCACTCAGCACACTCTCCAACTCGGTATATTTTCCCTTCTGGACAGGCATCACGCGCAAGTCCGATCCGTGCAAGCTCCTCGTCAATCGGTACGTACTGCTCCCTGCACCGCACGCAGAGTACCCTGATAAGCCTCTGGGCTATTACCGCCGAGAGAGTTGAAGCTATAAGGAAAGGCTCCACTCCCATATCAGCAAGTCTTGTAACGGCACTTACCGAATCATTAGTATGCAGCGTGGAAAATACCAGATGCCCCGTGAGCGAGGCATTCATCGAAATATCGGCGGTCTCCCTGTCCCTTATTTCCCCGACGAGTATAACGTCAGGATCCTGACGTAGTATTGAGCGCAGACCGTTTGCGAAGGTGAGATCAACCTTGGTGTTGACCTGTATCTGGTTAATACCCTTTATCTGATATTCAACCGGATCCTCTATGGTGATTATCTTTTTGTCGGGAAGATTAATTCTCTGAAGGGCTGCGTAAAGACTGGTCGTCTTGCCGCTTCCAGTAGGTCCCGTAACAAGAATGATCCCGTGCGGGCGCCTTATCAGGGACTCGAGGGTCTTAAGCTTTTCTCCTTTGAGGCCCAGCTGCTCAAAGCTCATGAGCACAGAAGACCTGTATAACAAGCGCATCACCACGCTCTCTCCCCATGAAGTGGGAACAGTAGAAACCCTGACGTCTATATCCCTTCCCCCGATCTTGAGCCTTATGCCCCCGTCCTGGGGCTTTCTTCTCTCTGCTATATCAAGCTCGGACATTATCTTGACACGCGAGATAATCGAGGACTGTACAGTCTTCGGAACCTTGGTCACGTCGTGGAGAATGCCATCCTTTCTGAACCGTACCAGCACTTCCTTCTCAAAACACTCTATGTGAATATCGCTTGCGTGCTCCCTGACGGCCTGAAACAGCAAAGTGTTTATGAATTTTATGATTGGGGCCTCATCTTCGGCCTCGATAAGGTCCTGGGGTTCGGTAAACTCCATCTCGGAGAGTCCTGAACCTTCGTTTATATCCTCCGAGTCAATATCCTTGCCCTGCTCGTAGACCCTGTTGATGCTATCGCTCAGCGTACGCTCAAGGGTAATGTAGGTTTTAAGAGAGCAGTTAAAGCGTGAGCGTATCTCATCAAGGGCGTAGATCTCTTGGGGCGGTGCAAAAACAACATTGAGCGTTCCATTATCCCTGCTTATGGGAAGTATCCTGAATTTTTTGGCGAAGCTGATCGGAAACTGCTTTATAAGGTCATAATCTATATCGTCTTCGGGAATCGATTCAATTTTCTCGACTCCGTAGAATTCGGAAAGAACTTCAAGAGCCGGAGAATCCCGCAGCACATCGGTTTTAAGAAGTATGTCTTCCGTGTTCCGGCCGTTTTTTCCCCTTATCTTCTCAATCCTGTCCATCGCTTCGGGGTAACGGCGGCCTATTATTTCGTCAAGAGCTTTCATTTATCCAAGCTCCCCCTACTCAAGCGTATTAAGATCCCTTCTGTGAAGCAAGGTCTTTTTTCTCTGATAATCAAAAAGCAGCTGCTTCATGTCACTTTCCGTATCCACTATCCGCGGGGTAAGCAATATCATGAGGTTAAGTTTCCTGCTCTGATTGCGCTTGAACCTGAAGAGGTTTCCAAGCAAGGGGATATCTCCTAGCAGAGGAGTCTTGTTGTGAAGCACCTCTTCTCTGTCTTGAACGAGTCCTCCTATAACAAGAGTCTGTCCATTTTTGAC
>JAPOSJ010000204.1:0-1120 GCA_026709745.1 Candidatus Dadabacteria bacterium
AATGACACGGAAGCTACCAATCACCGGGAAAACGCCATAGGGTTGGCACAATTAAACAATAAATTTAGGACTGATGACAAGTACAACAATAACAATACTGATATGTACATAATAACCATGAGTGCGAATGAAAATTTGTCGTCCTTCTCTAGATATCCTGAATTGTTTGGCTTCTACTTTGATCGTATGGAAACGTCTCCTATCACAGATGTTTTGGGGGAATTATTGGATGAATCGGGAATTGATGACTCACATTGCCAGACTTACGGCGATAATAACAGAGTTGCCTGTGCTGAAAAAGTAGCTTCTCCCGGTGGAAACATAACTGTGATAGCAGGTCTTCATCATGGTGAGGATGAAGATCATCCCTTCCGTCTGCCAGCAGAGTGTGATAGTTTGGATATTTACACCCGAGCTGATGAAGTAATCGATGAATCTACCCTTCAAGCTTACGTACAGCAGACTATCGAAGAGGTTCAAAAGTTTGTTAGGAAATCACTCGATAATATAAATAAATCATAATCAAACATACCCGCTGACCAAAAACGGGGAGCAGTTATAGCGGACCTAGTTGGTATTCAGGCTTGCTTTAGTGCGGAAGATTCACCCTTAAGACATGAAGATATATACTTGTTCATCATGAGTCCGAACCCAGCAGGCGTCGTGTTTGTAAACGGGAACAACTCAGGACTAAACGGCCTTGATCTATTGGTCACGGACTCTGAGCTACCAGGGGATGACAAGAGGATATCAACTCTGTTCCGAAATGCGTTAACCTGCGAAAGTGGCGAAGAGCCAAAAGTGGGAGATAAAGCCAAGGTCTACTACCGCTGGGCTGATCCCAAGGCTGAAAGCAATATGCCTCCTCCTGGGTCAACGGTTCCAGGCAGTTCAGATAAGATAGGTTACATAGAAGTAGCAAACCTGTTTGAACTTACAAATCTTCCTGCAGGCGAATTTATCTTCGGTTCTGGAATCTATGAGACGGTCGACAAACCAGAGAAACACTATGACTGCCTTAAAGAAAAAGAAGAACAACCAGCAGCGGCAACAGAAGATGACGATGATGGAGGATGTGCAATCGCCGGAACGGGACATACGTCTCAGGACGCCTTGCTTA
>JAPOSJ010000204.1:1508-3508 GCA_026709745.1 Candidatus Dadabacteria bacterium
GTGCTTTTCCCAGGTGGTCTGGCATACCGCCAACCGAACGGGCCAAGTACCTTCTCCGCATAGCACAGACACTTTCTGATAACAAGGACAGAATTGCCCTTTTGAACACCCGTGAAACCGGAAAACCCATCCGCGAGAGCGCAGCCGTAGAGATAGGCGGTTCGGTTAGAACACTTGAGTACTACTCGGGGGCCCATACCCGTCTTAACGGAGAAACAATACAGGTAAACGAAAACCAGATATCTCTCACAATAAAAGAACCAGTTGGCGTTGCGGCACACATAATCCCGTGGAACTTTCCCCTTCTCCTCTCTTTCTGGAAAATAGCCCCGGCGCTCCTCGCCGGATGCACTGTGGTGATAAAGCCCGCTGAACTCACTTCGTGCGGAATCTTCGAGGTGGCGAAGCTCTGCTCGGAGGCCGGACTACCAGACGGCGTTCTTAATGTCGTTCCAGGAGCGGGGTCCGTTGCTGGCCAGGCACTCACAGAACACCCCGGCATAAGCAAGATAGCGTTTACGGGTTCTACGGAAGTTGGAAAAAACGTGATGAGAACAGCCGCAGGGAATATAAAAAGGGTATCGCTTGAACTCGGCGGCAAGGCTCCGTGCGTAGTCTTTCCCGATGCAGACGTAGATGGGGCCGTCGAGGCTTCTCTTCGGGGAGGCTTTTTTAATCAGGGGGAGAACTGCACGGCCGTTACCAGGCTCATGCTGCACGAAAAAATATACGACCAGTTTCTCTCGACCTACCTGGACAGGATATCGAGGATAAAAATCGGAAACCCCGAGGACACAGAAACCGAGTTCGGGACGGTGATATCGAAAGAACATTACAATAGCGTCATGAACTACATAGAAAAAGGGGTCTCAGAAGGAGCGCGGGTTATAGCCGGCGGAGACCGCCCAGCCGGATTTGACAAAGGCTACTACATAGCACCCACTGTTCTTGAGGACGTAAGGCCCGGCTCCACCGTCACTCGCGAGGAAATATTCGGACCCGTTGTGTGTGTAATGCCTTTTCGCACAGAACAAGAGGCCGTCACTATGGCAAATGATGTCGAGTACGGACTTGCGGGAGGAATCTGGACCCGGGATATAAACCGTGCGCTTCGGGTGGCAAAAGCCATAAAGGCCGGATACTTGTGGGTAAACACCTACGGGGGAATAATTCCCGAGACCCCCTACGGGGGCTTCAAGCAGAGCGGAATCGGAAAGGAACTGGGGTCCGAGGGAATAGACAACTACCTTGAGACAAAGTGCGTGAACATCTTTACGGGTAAGAGTACAGGGAAATGGTACAGGGGATAACAGATGAACTTTGAGGACATAATCTACGAAAAAACTGACGGGGTGGCGACGGTAACCATAAACCGCCCCAGTGCTCTCAATGCCTTCCGCGACGTTACGCTCCATGAGATGATAGAGGCTTTTACAGATGCGTGGGCAGACGAGGTGGTCGGGGTGGTGGTTCTCCGTGGTGCCGGGGGAAAAGCGTTTTCAAGCGGAGGAGACCTCAAGGAGAAAAAAGCGGGGCCGGGAGGACGAGATGGCCTCCTTGGGGTAGGGGATTACGTCTCAAATCTTCACTATCTCATAAGAAACATACCCAAGCCTGTTGTGGCAGCCGTCAGGGGCTACGCCATAGGTGGGGGAAACATACTGCAGTTTATGTGCGATCTCACGATCGCATCTTCTGACTCCGTCTTCGGGCAGGTGGGACCTAAAGTCGGTAGCGTTGACCCGGGATTCGGAACCGCTTACCTCGCAAGGCTCATCGGGGAGAGAAAGGCAAGGGAGATGTGGTTTCTCTGCAGGCAGTACTCGGCCCGCGAAGCCCTTGAAATGGGACTTGTAAACAGGGTCGTTCCCGCCGAGCAACTTGACTCTGAGGTAAGGGCTTGGTGTGATGAGATGCTCTCAAAAAGCCCGACCGCCCTTAAGCTTGCAAAGTACTCGTTTAACTCGGGGGCTGACGGTTTTTTCGGAATCTCAAGCATG
>JAPOSJ010000118.1 GCA_026709745.1 Candidatus Dadabacteria bacterium
AGATTGAGAACGTGACTTTGCGCATTCTTCAGTTTTTCAAACTGTTCTTCGCGCCGCTCGGCAAGAAGCTCTCCCGTTTCAGGGTCTTTACCACGTAGAACCTGATAGACGCTCTTCAAACGGCCACGTCCGAAACCAAGCGCAATGGCAACACGTAATAGCTGGTCGGGGTCAGCCTGTATAAAGTGATTGAAGGGTGTTGCTTTAGCCCCCGGGGACGGCGCAATGCGACATGCTTTACAAAATCCTTCAATTTCCACGCGGCCTTCCTCCCAAAATACGGAGAGCAATGTTAGAATAAAGTCCGCCTGATTGAGCTTCACACCCTCGCTATTGATCCGAACAAAGATATCAGCGACCTGTTCCTCATCAACATTTGAGGCGATCTCTAGGGCGGTGAATGGATATTTTTGAAGATCTAACAGTCGATCAAGATTATGCGCTATCAGCTCTTCATCATCTTCACTTAGCTCAGTTCTGGCTGCGAGTTGATCAATAAAGTCATTGATGAGTTTGCGACTAGATTTCCCAGACGCCCACATCTCAGAGATATTCGGTATCCACTCTGCATCCCTTCGGATAGCCGCGTCTGCAACGTCGAATTTCCCATCGCGAGGATGGAAAGCAATCTCAATATGGCGCGCCTTATAGTCTGCATCAAGAACAGTATTCCCTCTAAAAACGGCGTAAAGGGAGGTCAGACGTTGCTGACCGTCTACAATTAATCTTGTGGCGACAGCATGCTGTTTCTTATCAGTGCCGATTTGCTTTACGCCTTCGACATTCCCGTTTTCCCAAAACAAGAGATAACCGACCGGAAAACCGCGATACATAGAATCAAAGAGATCTCGCACTTTCGCATTGGACCAAACAAAAGGGCGCTGAATATCAGGTAGCCCAACATCGCCAATATCAATGTAATGCAGTAAACCGACAAGGTCGTAATCGACCCGCTTAAAGCATGTTTTCAGCTCACTCATTTACCTCACCCCCTTTTGTTATTTTATCAACAATACAAGAATAGAGAGCTTTGTAGGTCTCCATTTCGGGAGTAATTAACGGTGCTAATGTGTCACGCATGAACGCTTCAACAGTGTTCCCTGGACGCTGAAGCACAAGACGCTTTTTTAGCTCAACGTATATCTCACCAGCAGCAGATTTTAGGTCGTCCTCCGGATTGCCACGCTCAACGCTAGCGGCAAGCTTCTCCGCCTTGACATACAATACATTTTGGGCGAGTTTTGCCTTTCCTGCTTTCGTCGCAAGTTTTTCCAAGACATCATCAGCAAAGAGAAATGACTCTAGGTTCCTCTTGGACAGTATGATGTTTCCACTTTGCTCCCAATCGTTTACCTCGGCCTCGGATTTGTCATCCCGGTCGGCAAGAGTAATAACTTTTGTTTTTGGAATAATATGCTGGAGTGTCACGTCTAATGAGAATCCTACTTTTGCAACCTGCTCGGAGGAACCACCAGAGATAAACAGAAGTTCCGCCACTTGTTGGCTAAAAATCCGGTTATAGATCTCGGCGTCAAAATCCTTACGACGATTGCCGATCGACGAGCCTTCGCAAACGATGATTACTTCAGGGGCGATGCGTGGGGATAGGTCGTCCACCGCGATCGAGAGTAATTTATTCCATGCCACTCGTCCAAGGGAAACGGGAGTCAACTCGGTCGGCACGTCCGGGTCTACGCCATCAAAATCGATCACGCAGACGCTGCCAGGATTTTCTGCCTCAAGCTCCTGACAAGCTCGTAATACACCGAGAGAGTGGGTTGTAACCCAAAGCTGCCCCGTATCTGGGACTATTGAGATAAGCTCCTTAGTAAGCAGTCCCTGCACGCGCGTGTGCAGATGGGTTTCGGTTTCGTCGATGCAGTATATAGCTTCGGGAAAAAACTTCTTCTTCACATGAAGATCGAGAATCAAATCAAACGCCGCTTTTTCACCACCAGAAAGATTTTTGTAGTGATAGGATTTTACAGCACCCTTCTCAAAGAAGAATGCACCGGAGCCAAGCGGGTCCGAGATATTGTTGAGAAGCAGGTCACCGAAGACGTAGCGCATCGATTGCCGCACTTGCCCGATGAGTTCTTCTCTAAGTGCTTGGACTGTCTTTGCGTCGTTGGATTCATCATATATCGCAGCGGTCGTGTCGTAGACGAGGCGCTGATAGTTATCCGAAACGGTCTGATCGTTAAATATCAGACCTTCGACCTTAATTTCTTCAGATGGCGCTTGTAGTCGATTTATATGAGTGGTGTTAAATTCTGGGTCGTTCCGATATGCTGTACGAAGGTACAATGCCCCCTTGGATAGTTTGCCGGTGCCGTGCATTTGAACGTCGACAATCCGGGTCCAATCAAAGTCGGCTCCAGTTTCTTTTCTGTAGTACGCCTCATCGAATCGGATGCCGAACCCAACGCTGTTTCTGTACCAATGTAGAAATCCATCAAACAACGATGACTTGCCACATCCGTTCGGCCCGACCACTACAATAAGCTTGGAGGTTTTGGGTATTTCACTAATCAGTAAATCTGTGAATCGTTTGAAATTCTTTAAGTGAACGCTTTTGACTCTCACGCAGATCCTTACTCGACCCGTATGCACAACCCCGAATCTCTCATTGTAAAAGTGTACACGTTGGATACACATCTGACTATTGGGAAAAGCGAATTGTTGATGCCCTTTACAAATTGTGGATCAGCCCGAAGTCAAGGTGAAAACCTGAACATTAATACGTCGATTTGATTTACAAGCTTTTGTGCTGTATGAGGTCCATGGGCCGCAAAGTTCCAGTTCAGTTGAAATAGGCTGACTCAGACGCATATGTTATAGAGTTTTCAGAGGCATGGTTTTCTCAGATTTTTCAATAGAACCCCCTCTTGGTTTCCGGATAAATCTTCATCACCCGGTGAATAGGGTGTGATATCTGAGTTTCCTTGATGTTCCGCAGGTCGCAACCTGAATTTAAGTGATTGAAGAATGATCGCAGAATGATTATTGGCATGATTGAACAAGCCCTTGGCCTTCAATCATGGCTAGGTCTCTGTTCACTTCAAAGGGGACTCAAACCCGTCTCGATGCTCTGGGGTCTTACTCTTTTTCAAAAAATGTGAGGCTGTCCAAAAATTTATTTCAGCCGGACCTTTCCTCCGACTGCAGCAGCCTAACGCGCTGTCGGATCGTTGAGTGAGATACTCTTCTGTGGTGTGCCATCCTGATCAACCGCATCAAGGTATTATGATACTGGGCGCGAGGCGATCTTTAGATCGGACAAGCCGATAGCTTAGTCTTTGTCTGCAGCGTGATCCTCGCTCATATCTACACGGATCATGCTGGCATCGATAGCAAAGCCTTAGCCTTTGACAAGTCCTTCGGACATACATCTCAGCACGACTTGATTGAATAGCTTGCGGAAAAGGTCATTCTCGCGGAACCGACCATGCCGTGCTTTAGAGAAGGTAGAATGATTGGGAATCTGCTCCT
>JAPOSJ010000072.1:0-1579 GCA_026709745.1 Candidatus Dadabacteria bacterium
TCCAAAAGCCGTTTCGGGAGAACTTATGTATCTGGATGTTAGAATTGACATGACGAACCAGCGTCTTACCAAAGATTCTATTTGAGAGGACTTTTCCTTCTGCTCGCGTAACATCAAATAGAGCAGGTAGGCGAAATTGACTGTGTTCTGTGATCTGATCATCGAAGCGTTTACGAATCCCGCCGAGCGGAGAATCATGATGAAGTTTTTGAAATTGGCTTCTTTCATGTATAGCAGAAGCGATTTTTTGAGCTTACCAAAGGAACTCTCTGCTATAGTTTCCTCGAATGTCCGGGTTTCAAAATTGCGGCCGGAGAGCAGAGCGACCAAGTCATCAAGCTTCCCGCGTTTGAACTCCTGGGTGAAAGCCACGCGAAGCATATCTGTGTAGGATGGATCGTAGAGGTCCTCTTTCTCATTCTTGAGCCACTGCATTGCCCGGAAGTACTCCGTGTCGACAAATTCCTCGTCTTTTGCCAGCTCATTATAGGCTTCCGGGGCTATGGCCAAATGGCAGAAATAGTCGATGCATTTTCGGAGGTTATGACCATCATACTCTTCGCTTGAGGCCATCTTAGACATGGCGAAATCCGCCGCGTTCAGTGAAACGCCTGTGGAGTTTATACGAACGAAAATCTCAGCTACTGTGCCAATGTCAAGCTCGGAGCTAAGGTCGATGAATCCTATCGAATTGTTCTTGATGCTTTGAAGGTTATGTATGTGGTCGTAGACATCGTTTTCATCGGCACTCGGATTTGCTTCGCAATATTGCTGTGCAATGGTTTTGATTTTTGTGTCGGCAGCGAACACGGCAGAGATGTCGGCAATCCATTCCCTGTCTTTTCTTATTGCGGGATTGGTTACCTCAAACTTTTCTTCTTCAGGGTGAAAGGCTATGGAGATCGGAATCTTCTTATAGTCTTTATTGATTACCTGTCTTTTGAGGAGAGCCGCAAGAAGGGCCGTTATTCGCTGTTGACCATCAATCAGAATTTTTTTACCAGATGATTCTGAACCATCCTTCAGGCGAATGTTCGGATTCTGCTAGGCAGTCAGATATCCAACTGGATAGCCATTATAGAGCGAGTCGATAAAGTCTCGTACTTTGGTAGTGCTCCAGACAAAAGGACGCCGTATGTCTGGAATGGCAATCTGATCCGCTTCTATCCAGGACAGGAGTATGCCGATGGAATACTGATTTACTGAATATTGAATGGACATGACTTCCTCCAGAGAGTTAATTTTCTATTTTGCAGGAAAATTTGAAAAATAAGTACCTGCTAAAGTTTAACTGAATGAGTTTTCCAATGATGTTAAAGGTCCTCACTTAAACATGATAAACTAACCACATTGCTTGACTCAACAATTTTGCAAGAGGCTCTTTTGCTTTGTTCCTGAAGGGGACTTTTGTGCTCTCGTAACATGAATGAACTTAAGGCAGAAAAAAGACAGTTCATGAAAAACGTGTCTTGGCTTTTTGTCGCCAAGTCTGTCCCCTCAGCAGCTAACGTAGTTGAAGTGATAGTCCTTGTGAGGCTACTCGGCCTTGAGCTCTTCGGTTTGCTTACCCTTGTTATAG
>JAPOSJ010000072.1:1589-3482 GCA_026709745.1 Candidatus Dadabacteria bacterium
AAGTTCACTTGTGGATTTCAGGGTCTGGGAGTCCGTCGTTAAGTACGTAGGCGAGTTCCTTGAGAAAAAAGAATCGGAACATGCCTTGTCGATGATAAAGTTCTCCTATATGATCGATGCCGCGGCGGGCGTGCTTGCCTTCGGGGTCTGCCTGCTGCTTGCCGGGGTGGCAAACGATATATTCATAAAGTCTCAATACGGATTCGATCTAGTCCTGATTTTTTCCCTCACACTCATAGTCGCAAGCGTCAATACCACGTCGGAAGCACTTTTCAGGGTATTTGACAGGTTCAAGACGATAGTTTTCGTGCAGTCGGCAAAAGCGGTTTTCAAGCTTGGTTCCGTTCTTGCTGCCTTGTATCTTGGTTACGGAATAAAAGGGGTGCTTATTGCTTACGTGACAGTTTCGTTCTTTGAGTTTGTGCTTACCCAGATGGTTGTGAACAAAATGCTGAGAGACAAAGGGCTCCACACCTGGCTTTCCTCAAAGGTTCGACTTCTCTCAGGCAGGATGAGGGAGATAATCTGGTTTCTGCTTAACACAAGCTTTAACGCTACTCTTACTATCGCCAACGAGGGGAATATGGCTGCTTTGATCTTGGGCCATTTTTTCGGAAGCGGAGAGGTGGGTTTTTACAAGATTGCTCGGGCTGTGGTCAAGGTAGTTAAAAGGATCATGGACCCACTGCACGAGGCTATTTTCCCAAGACTCGTCAGCTTTTCCAGTTCTAATTTCTACGACAGGTTTGCCGAGATCGTCAAGTTTTCTGTAAGAAGCTTGCTTAAGTTTGTAATCCCTATGTTGGTCATAGTGCTTTTGTTCACAGAGCAGATAATAGAGCAGGTTTTCGGCACCCAGTACGTGCCAGCTTCTAATACGATGAGGGTGCTTGCTTTGGCTGTTCTGTTTGCGGGTGGAACATTCTGGCTAACGCCGATGCTCCTCGCAATTGGAAGGCCGGGACTTAGAACTGCGGTCAGCACGTTTAAGGTGCTTGTCTATGTAGCACTACTGCTTGTTTTAGTTCCCAAGTATTCATACCTAGGTGCGGGCATTGCCTACCTTGTTGTTGAATTTGTGCATTCTCTTGTGGCCATCTATCTGGCGGGCAGATTCAGCCGCAAATATCTCCGGTGATTTCTTTCAGCAGGTCCGTTTTACAGAGCAATTTTATTGAGTCCCACAAATTCGGAACTTTCGTAGTGAAGCTCAAATATACCTTTGAACTGTCTGAGACTCAAAATGGTTTGTTCTATCCTGCGGAGGTATAATTTTCATTATGAAGAAACCCAAGTACACGGAAAAATTTTATCTGAAGCGAATGGATGAAAAACTGATCTACTCAGCTGGTTGCACGCTGTCAGTTGTGCTTCCTAAACTTCCTCCAGTACGTTCTGTCATTGATGTGGGCTGTGGGCTCGGAACCTGGCTTGCAAGCCTTATAGAACTTGAGAACCGACAGATTGATATACTCGGAATTGATGGACCCTGGATTGATCCTGATCTGCTTGTGATCCCTGAAGACAGTTTTCTTGCGGCGGATCTTTCTCTTGAAATTCCTCGGATTGAAAGGAGATATGACCTTGCCATAAGCTTGGAAGTTGCTGAACACTTGCTACCTGAAAAATCTAAGGAGTTTATAAGTTTCCTTGTCGGCTTATCAGATTTCGTACTGTTCTCGGCAGCTATTCCTTTCCAAGGAGGAACCAATCATTTCAACGAGCAGTGGCAGAGCTATTGGGCCGACTTGTTTGAACAGGAAGGCTATGTTCCAGTTGATTTTATAAGACCGGCACTCTGGAAAGACGAAAAGATATCTTTTCACTACAGGCAGAATAGATCTTCGTCTCCGTCGGGTACTTCGCCTGCCACTGGTGCCACGTGATGCAGCG
>JAPOSJ010000208.1 GCA_026709745.1 Candidatus Dadabacteria bacterium
TCATAATCCAGGTGAACAGAAATTACGGCATGAACCTTACAGATGAGGACAGACTTGATCTCTCCCGGCTGAACAAACGGTTAAACGAGGATACTGAGATGGCAAAGTACATGAATGATAAGAATACAGAGGAGAACAAAAGAAATTTCTTCAAAGAGCAGTTTAACAACATGCTGATCGGCTATGTAAACGAGAGGTTTGATTTCTACAAGAAAATAGAAGAAAATCAGTCAATCAAGGAACTGATATGCCAGACGCTTTATGCGGGCTATAAACATAATAGACCATCTATGATGCCGGGGGATTCAGAATGAAAGTACTTGTCGTGGGAGGAGGGGGAAGGGAACACGCCCTCTGCTGGAAAATAGGCCAGAGTCCTCTGGTAAAGAGTGTTTACTGTGCTCCAGGAAACGCGGGAATAAGCCGCCACGCGGAGTGTGTTGATATCGGGGTAACGGATTTCGATTCACTTGCACGGTTCGTAAAAGAAAAGTCTGTTGATCTTACCGTGGTAGGTCCTGAGCAACCTCTTTGTGAAGGGATAACAGACTTTTTCGAAAAAGAGGGTCTTCTTGTCTTCGGTCCCTCAAAAGCTGCAGCAGAGCTTGAGGGAAGCAAGATATTTTCAAAGAACCTGATGAAGAAATACGGAATTCCAACCGGGGAATATTTTGTTTTCTCCGATATGGGGCAGGCGCTTGCGAAGACAGCGGAGATGGAACCTCCGTTCGTGGTGAAGGCAGACGGCCTTGCCGCAGGCAAGGGGGTTATCATATGCCGCTCCCGCGAGGAGGGAGAGGACGCGGTTCGCTCAATGATGGAGCAAGCGGCGTTCGGCCAGGCTGGAACTAAGGTGGTAATAGAGGAATTTCTTACGGGCGAGGAGGCATCTTTTTTCGCCTTCACAGACGGCAAGAACATACTTCCGCTTGAGCCTTCCCAGGATCACAAGCCCATATTTGACGGAGACAGGGGGCCGAACACAGGAGGCATGGGTGCTTATGCCCCCGCCCCTTTGGTAACAGATGAGTTAAGGCTCAGAATAATTGATGAGGTTATGATTCCGACCGTGCGGGCCATGAAATCAGAGGGGAGGACTTACAGGGGGATTCTCTACGCCGGACTGATGATAAAGGACAAGAGTTTCAAGGTACTTGAATTTAACTGCCGCTTCGGTGACCCTGAAGCCCAGCCGCTTCTTATGAGGATGGAATCGGATATCGTTCCTGTTCTTTATTCAATATCTAGAGAAGAGATGAACACTGATCCTCTGCAATGGAAAGACGGCTTCTGCGTCTGTGTGGTTATGGCTTCAGATGGCTATCCCGGAAACTATGACAAAGGTGTTGAGCTTAAAAAAGCCGGAGATTTTGAAGATACTGCGGAAACGGTTGTTTTTCATGCAGGAACCGCTTTTTCCAGGGACAGGCTTATTACAAGCGGCGGAAGAGTTCTCGGAGTCACGTCACTTGGGGCTACTATAGAGGAATCGATAAGCAGGGCCTATAGGGCAGTGGACTCTGGTTCCGAGCAATGCCTGATTTATCGGACTGATATAGGAAAAAAAGCACTACAAGAATTTAAAAAATGAATTGTCCAAATTATTCGAGAATCCAGTTCCGAATTAGTTCCCGTAAATATAATGCCCCGTTCAAAATAGTATTGACAGATCTACCTCCGCAACTTGTTCAGGGCTTTTGAGCACAATTCAGATCCCAGAACAGTATTACGATGTTTTTGTAGGTCGGTTTTGTATGTGTGGATCACAGGTTTGTGAAGGTGAGATTTCAATGGATAAAAATTCTAATTTGGCAATCTTTTAGCAATCTTAAAATTTACTGTTGAAAAGCTAGTTTTTTTCAGTAGCATAGTCCTTCTCTTTATTTGGGATTTAGCAGTTTTTTCCGTTTTCTCATTTGACATCTGTTCATTATTAAGCTTATAATGATTGGATTACCCAAATCAGGGAACAGGATATTTTTATGCCTACGATAAGTCAGTTGCTCAACAAGAGAAGAGAGACGGCCAAGAAGAAAAGCAAGGCCAGAGCTCTTCAGAGATGTCCTCAGAGAAGGGGGGTTTGCGTGAGGGTTTACACCACCACCCCGAAAAAACCTAACTCTGCACTCAGGAAGGTAGCCAGAATAAGGCTTACAAATGGTATAGAGGTTACAGGATACATACCTGGAGAAGGACATACTCTGCAGGAGCATTCCGTCGTGCTTGTCAGGGGCGGTAGGGTGAAGGACCTTCCCGGAGTGAGATATCACATAGTCAGGGGAACTCTTGACTCGACAGGGGTTGATAACAGAAGAAACGGCAGATCCAAGTACGGAGCCAAAAGGCCTAAGTAAAGGGCGGGGAGCAGAAGATGCCGAGAAAAGGTAGGGTAGCGAGAAGAAAGTTGGCGCCGGATTCAAAGACTGGAGATTCCATAGTCGCCAAGTTCATAAACAACCTTATGTACGACGGAAAAAAGAGCAAGGCGGAGAAAGTATTCTATGGTTCTCTTGACAGAATAAAAGAAAAGACAGGGAAAGATGCCCTTCAGGTTTTCCACGATGCTCTTGACAAGGTAAGGCCCGCCGTTGAGGTAAGGTCAAGGCGTGTGGGCGGAGCCAACTATCAGGTTCCGATGGAAGTTAGTTCTTCCAGAAGACAGTCACTCGGCATCAGATGGCTTATAACATCCTCCCGCTCAAGGTCTGAAAAATCCATGATAGAAAAGCTCTCTTCGGAGATAATTGATGCCCACAACAACAGGGGCAACGCCGTCAAGAAAAAAGAAGACGTTCACAGAATGGCTGAGGCCAACAGGGCCTTTGCCCACTACAGGTGGTAATTTCCCGGAGGATCAAGGTGTCAGAACAGATATTTCCCATAGACAGAGTTAGAAACATCGGGATAGTCGCCCACATAGACGCCGGTAAGACTACTACCACTGAAAGAATCCTTTTCTACACAGGAATAACCTATAAGATAGGCGAGGTGCACGAAGGTGCGGCGACTATGGACTGGATGGAGCAGGAGCGCGAAAGAGGCATCACCATCACGTCTGCCACAACCACCTGTTTCTGGGACGACTGCAGGATAAATATCATAGACACTCCCGGTCATGTGGATTTCACAATAGAGGTCGAGAGGTCTCTCAAGGTGCTTGATGGGGCTGTTGTGGTGTTTGACTGCGTTGGAGGAGTAGAACCCCAGACGGAAACTGTATGGGGACAGGCTGACCGGTATTCGGTTCCGAGAATTTGTTTTGTGAACAAGATGGACAGAATCGGGGCGGATTTCTACAGGGTTGTAGATCAGATAGTAGAGAGACTGGGTGCAAACCCCGTGTGTCTTCAGATTCCCTGGTTCGATGGTGATGAGTTCACGGGGATAATTGACCTGATAAGAATGAAAATGGCAGTGTGGGACGGTGAGAGTCTTGGGGCCAAATTTGAATTCATAGATATTCCCGAG
>JAPOSJ010000028.1 GCA_026709745.1 Candidatus Dadabacteria bacterium
CTTGATCTCTTCTGAATACAAGTTCTTGGACTCTATTTTCCGAAGCAGGTTCAGGTCAGCCCGGCTGTACAGGTAGGTAAATGCTTCAAGATCATCAAGGTCCGCTCCCCTATTGAGAATCATTGTGTCAGTCTTTATACCGTAGAGAAGTGCAGTTGAGAGTTTCGCGGAAATCTCTACCTGAGCAGCTCTCAGAAACCGGGTCATAATCGTCGCGGTGGCCCCTTCCTCGGAACGTATCTCGGCAAACTTTGCATCACACTCAGAGGTTATCGGATGATGGTCAATAACCGAATCGATATTCATGATTTCGCCTCCGAAATAAGATGGCTGAACATCGACAAGTGCTATAGAATCGAATTTTTTTATATCCTTATGGGCAATCATCTGCATGTCTATACCCATTTGTTCCACCATGGCCACGTTCTCCGGTCTTGAAATCTCATCGCCCAGATAACCTATGGTAGCTGTTTTTCTGTTTCTTCTAAGCAGAGTGCGCAATGCCATGGCACTTGCGATTCCATCGGGGTCGGGCTGGTTGTGGACGAGTATGAGAAGTCTTTTCGCGTTGCGGTGGACATTTCGTATCATCCTTACGGAGATATCGGATCTCGCAAGTTTCTCCTCAAAAGATATCTGGCTGTCTGCGAGGTCATCAAACCTTACGTATCTAGCGCAATGGGAGTCAAGACGCTTCTCGCCTTTAGCTGAAACGACAATAGGACTGTCGGGGTAACTGGAGGCAAGAGAAAAGAGAAACTGCTGGTTTGAAAGATCCTTGTTTACAACTATAAGGGTAAATCTTCCTTTTTGATTGAGTGCATCATGAGAAGACAGGAATTGTATTACTTGACCTCTGTTTTTAAAAAGACCAATGAGGAGAGTGTCAAATTCTCCAACGAACATATATCTTTTTTCCCCATTAGTACTCATCGCGTGTGGAATAACTCAACAACTACCTGTAGCAGGCGGCGCTGAGTTCCTCCGTGAAGCTTGAAATCTTCCCCAGCACTTCTCGTTTTTTCCCCCCATGCTCAATTATTCTCACAAGCGCACTTCCTACGATAACAGCATCGGAAAAAGAGGCTATCTCGGCGGCCTGGCGGGCCGAGGACACCCCGAATCCCACACCAACTGGAAGCTCTGAACAACGCCTTATTCTCCACACGAGGTCTTCTAGATTATAGCCCATGTCGGGGCGAGCTCCCGTGACCCCCGTGACCGAAACTACGTAGATAAACCCCGAGGCGTTCTGTGATACTATTTCTATTCTTTCTTCGGTACTGGTCGGAGCGAGAAGAAAGATGCGATCAAGTCCCTCACGCTCCATATGAACTCCGAGTTCCGCAGCTTCTTCGGGCGGAAGATCAACAACAAGCACTCCGTCCGCTCCTGCCTCACGGGCATCGTGCGCGAAGCGCTCAGTGCCATAGGAGAAAAAAGGGTTGTAGTAGCCGAAAAGTATTATGGGAATATCAGAGCGGGACCTGATTCTTCTTACCAGTGATAGAACATCGGAGAGGGAAGTTGCGTTTGCAAGGGCACGCTCAGAGGCCGCCTGGATTACTGACCCATCAGCCATGGGGTCTGAAAAGGGAATGCCGATTTCAACCATATCGACTCCACTTGCTTCCATGCAGTCAATTATCTGCCCGGTAAAATCAATATCCGGGTCCCCGGCTGTAACATAGCAGATAAGGGCAGCCTTATTCTTCTCCCGAAGTTCGCAGAATTTTTGCTCTATTTTTCCCATGCGCTTTTTAGAAGGAACTAGAAGCCCGGAAACGCACAAATCTAAAGTGAAAAGGACAAAAAGAATCTTCAACTCTTTCAAGCTTTATATACGTGTGCAGGGGTATTGTCAAGCACAGAAAAACAGAGTCAAGTCTGTCGGCATTTCTTCACAGAAAGTCGGAAACCGTATGTATGTCTTTGTCTCCTCTTCCAGAAAGGCAGATCACCATAACCTGTTCCGGAGACATTGACGGAGCAATCTTGCGCGCGTGGGCAACAGCATGAGCGGTTTCAAGGGCAGGTATTATTCCTTCTGTCTCCGAGAGGAAGGAAAAAGCTGAGAGCGCCTCCTCGTCCGTTACGGACACGTAATCTACCTCTCCTGTATCCTGAAAATATGAATGCTCAGGGCCCACTCCCGGGTAATCAAGACCTGCAGCGACTGAATGGGCACCCTTCACCTGACCATCTTCGTCCTGAAGCAGGTAGGTCTTGCTTCCGTGAAGAACCCCTTTTGACCCGGCTGTTATGGTCGCTGAGTGAAGTCCGCTCTCAATACCGTGGCCCGCGGCCTCCACCCCGATTTTCCTTACTCCTGACTCTTTGACAAAGGGAAAGAAAAGACCCATGGCGTTTGACCCGCCCCCTACACATGCAACCAAGGTGTCGGGAAGTTTACCCTCAGCAGCAAGTACCTGCTCAATCGTCTCACGCCCGATCACTGACTGAAAATCCCTTACTATCATCGGGTAGGGGTGAGGACCCGCCACGCTCCCTATTATGTAGAATGTGTTCCTTACGTTGGTGACCCAGTCTCTCATGGCCTCATTCATGGCATCTTTAAGAGTCTTTGTACCCGATACAACGGGCCTCACTTCCGCACCCAAAAGCTTCATGCGGAAAACGTTAAGCTCCTGGCGCTCTGTATCTTCCTCCCCCATGTATATCACGCACTCCTTGTTCAAAAGTGCTGCAACAGTGGCTGTTGCAACCCCGTGTTGCCCCGCCCCGGTTTCGGCTATTATCCTGTCCTTGTCCATCCTCCCGCAGAGAACTCCCTGGGCTATCGTGTTATTTATCTTGTGCGCCCCGGTGTGAGCAAGATCTTCCCTTTTGAGGTAAATCCTAGCGCCGCCCAGGCTGTCGGTCATTGCACGCGCGTAATAAAGCGGGGTAGGCCTCCCCACGTACTGGCTTAGGTAATAAGCAATCTCCTGATGGAAAGTCTCGTCCGCTGCGGCTTCCTCATAGGCACGCTGAAGATCGATCAGGGCAGGCATAAGGGTTTCCGATACATAGCGGCCGCCGAAGTCGCCAAAATGACCTCCGGAATCGGGATAGTTATATTTCCGGTCAGTTGTACCCATAAGCTGCAGCCTCCATAAACCGCCTAAGTTTAAGATGATCCTTGACCCCTGGGGGGCTTTCACCCCCAGAACTCACGTCAACGGCATAGGGATTAACCGCCTGTATCGCGTCGCACACGTTACCAGAGTCAAGCCCTCCGGAAAGTATAACAAATTTGTCCTCAAGTTTCCGGCCAGAGAGAACTTCCCACGAAAATTTCTCTCCAGTGCCCCCGTAGGCGTCAGGCGAGTATGTGTCAAAAAGAAAGGCATTCGTGTCATAAATCGCCACGGCTTCAAGACTTTCTGCGTCCTTTACCCTGATCGCCTTTACATAAGGCTCTCCGAATGCCGTGCAGAACTCAGGGGGTTCTTCT
>JAPOSJ010000237.1 GCA_026709745.1 Candidatus Dadabacteria bacterium
TCTTGAAGAGGTGGAGTCGGTCGAGAGCATATGCAGGAGGTTCAAGACAGGAGCTATGTCCTACGGGGCGATAAGCCAGGAAGCGCATGAGAGTCTCGCTATCGCAATGAACCGTCTTGGAGCCAAGAGTAACACTGGTGAGGGTGGGGAAGACACGAACAGGTTCACCCCCGATCCAAACGGCGATCTTAGGAGAAGCGCCATAAAACAGGTTGCTTCAGGCCGTTTCGGTGTTACGAGCGAATACCTAGTGAACGCCGACGAGATACAGATCAAGATAGCACAGGGGGCAAAGCCCGGGGAAGGTGGACAGCTTCCAGGCAGAAAGGTATACCCATGGATAGCCAAGGTCAGGCTTTCAACTCCTGGAGTGGGACTCATATCACCTCCCCCGCACCACGACATCTATTCGATCGAGGATCTGGCGCAGCTTATCTACGATCTTAAAAACGCTAACAAGCATGCTAGGATAAACGTCAAGCTTGTTTCTGAAGTCGGTGTCGGGACAATAGCCGCCGGAGTAGCTAAGGGTCACGCGGATGTGATACTCGTAAGCGGAACCTCTGGGGGAACTGGAGCTTCCCCGCAAAGCAGCATACACCACGCAGGACTTCCCTGGGAACTGGGAATTGCCGAGACGCACCAGACGCTTCTTCTCAACAATCTCAGAAGCAGGGTGGTTCTTGAGACTGACGGTCAGATGAAAACAGGGAGGGATGTAGCCATCGCGGCTCTCCTCGGCGCGGAGGAGTATGGCTTTTCCACTGCTCCGCTCATAGTTCTCGGATGCATAATGATGAGGGTCTGCCACCTTGATACCTGTCCTGTAGGAGTTGCCACGCAGAACCCTGAGCTCCGGAAGAAATATACGGGCGACCCTGCTCATGTAGTTGATTTCATGCATTTTGTCGCCGCAGAGTTCCGCGAAATAATGGCGAAGATGGGTTTCCGGACAGTAAACGAGATGATAGGAAGAACAGACCGCCTCGAAATGAGAAAGTCGCTTGATCACTGGAAGGCCAGGGGCATAGACCTTTCCAGTATACTCTTTCGTCCTGAAGTCCCAGAAGATTGGGGTGCCTACTGCCAGATTGAACAGGACCACGGCATACAGAACTCTCTTGACGAAACCGTCCTGATGGATATATGTCGCCCGGCAATTGAACGGGGTGAGCGTGTACGCGCTGAAGTTCCCATAAAAAATGTGAACAGGACCGTGGGGACGATAGTCGGCAGCGAACTGACGAGAAGGTACGGACTTGACGGACTTGAGGAGGACACTGTAAGAATTCATTTCTCGGGTTCTGCGGGCCAGAGCTTCGGAGCCTTTATTCCCAAGAGTATGACCTTGGTTCTCGAGGGAGATTCAAACGACTATGCTGGAAAGGGGCTGTCGGGGGGTAGGGTGATCATCTATCCGCCAAAGGAGTCCACTTTTGTAGCTGAGGAGAATATTATAATCGGCAATGTGGCGTTCTATGGTGCCACAGGAGGAGAAGCTTACGTGAGGGGTATTGCCGGGGAGAGGTTCTGTGTTAGGAATAGTGGGGTTCGTGCCGTGGTGGAAGCTGTTGGGGATCACTGCTGCGAATACATGACAGGGGGCCGCGTTGTTGTGCTGGGACCGACCGGGAGAAATTTTGCTGCCGGGATGTCAGGCGGTATAGCATACGTTTACGATCCCAAGGGGGATTTTCACGGAAGGTGCAATACCGAATCTGTTTTCCTTGAATTTGTGGAAGAAGATGAAGAGACAGAACTTCTGGGGATGATACGAAGACACTTTGAGTACACGGGAAGTGATGTGGCGCGGCAGATACTTAAGAACTGCTCAGAGATCCTTTCCAGATTTGTTAAGGTTATACCGAAAGACTATAAGAGAATGCTTGAGCATATAAACCGTGCACAACAAAGCGGTCTTTCGGGTGATGAAGCCCTCATGGCGGCTTTTGAAGAAAACAAAAGAGATCTGGCACGCGTAAGCGGGAACTGAACACGAAAACTCAAACGGAGGAGAAGTTTTTAAATGGGTGATCCCACAGGTTTTATGAATTACAGAAGGAAGCTCGGACCTGACAGGGATCCTACCATTAGGATCGAAGACTGGAATGAGTTCCATGGACACCTCCCCGAAGAAGAGCTTGCCGTTCAAGGCGCAAGATGTATGGATTGTGGAGTCCCCTTTTGCCAAACGGGTCAGATAATTGGCGGCCTCACTGCTGGGTGTCCAATAAACAACCTTATACCAGAGTGGAATGACTTGGTTTACTCGGGGTTGTGGAAAGAGGCTCTCGACAGACTTCATAAAACAAACAACTTTCCCGAGTTCACGGGCCGTATATGTCCGGCTCCCTGCGAAGGGTCCTGCGTTCTCGGGATAAATGAACCCGCGGTTACGATAAAGAGCATAGAGTGCGCGATAGTCGACAGGGGTTTTGAGGAAGGATGGATAACACCTGAGCCTCCAGAGCGAAGAACGGGGAAGAAAGTCGCTGTCATAGGGTCGGGGCCGGCCGGGCTTTCCTGTGCTGCGCAGCTTAACAAGGCAGGGCATCTGGTTACCGTGTTTGAAAGGGATGACCGTGTTGGCGGACTTCTTATGTATGGGATTCCCAATCCCCATCTTGACAAGAAAATTGTTGATCGCCGGGTTGATATATTAGCCCGGGAGGGCATAGAGTTTGTCACTGGTACGGAGGTGGGAGTGGACATTGACGGTAATGACCTCCTAAAAGATTTTGACGCTGTTGTTATATGCACGGGAGCGACAAATCCAAGAGACCTTCCGATTGAGGGAAGGCAGCTTGAAGGAATATACTTTGCCATGCAGTTTCTCAAGGCGAATACAAAAAGCCTTCTTGACAGTGGACTTGACGATGGCCACTACATCTCAGCTTCTGGCAAGGACGTAATTGTTCTGGGGGGAGGTGATACGGGGACTGACTGCGTTGCGACTTCAATGAGACACAAATGCAGAAGCCTTCTTCAGTTTGAGATACTTCCCAAACCTCCGCTTGAGAGAGCCTCGGATAACCCGTGGCCGCAGTGGCCCAGAGTGTACAGTCTTGATTATGGTCAACAGGAGGCCATGGAGGTTTTCGGGGAAGATCCGAGAAGATACCAGGTTCTTACAAAAAGATTCATAAGCAACGGCGATAGAGCGGTAGCGGAGCTTGAAACGATCCGCATCAAGTGGTACAAGGGTGAGGACGATAGAATGTCATTTCGCGAAATAGAGGGTTCAGAGCAGAGGTGGCCTTGCGGGCTTGTGCTTCTGGCACTTGGGTTTCTGGGACCCGAGCAGCAGCTCCTGGGGCAGATGAATATCCGTACCGATGAGCGCTCAAACGCCATGGCGGAGTACGGAAAGTACACTACGAACATTGAGGGAGTTTTTGCCGCCGGGGACTCGCGCCGGGGTCAGAGCCTCGTTGTGTGGGCGATTAATG
>JAPOSJ010000060.1 GCA_026709745.1 Candidatus Dadabacteria bacterium
CTCCGAAAGGAACACCCTAGCGGCAAGGAGTATGCACTGTATTTAAAAGAGGTATCAGAGTATTTTGATTTGCCCGTTATGGAATATACAAATGTAGAGAAGGTGCTTTATTCCAAAGGCTCTTTTGAGATTCGTATTACTAAAGGAAAACCTATAGAGTCTCGCTTTTTGATTTGGGCAGGTGGAGAATTTCAATACCCGAATACAAATTCTATTTCAGGTGCTGAATTGTGTTTGCATAACAGCCGAGTGAAAAGCTGGGAACACGTTAAAGGCGATGAAGTTTATATTATCGGCGGTTACGAAAGTGGGATTGATGCAGCCATTCACTTAAGTCGATTGGGCAAGAAGGTTCGTGTATTAGACCGCGATGAGAGTTGGAGTAAAAAAACAACTGACCCAAGTGAAAACTTATCCCCTTTCACACTGGAAAGGTTGAGGCAGGAAATAATTCATAACAGGATTGAGCTTGTTGGTAAATCCATGGTTAGGGAGATAAGGTTGGAGCAGGACAAGTATTTGATTTATGTCAAAGCCAGATCATCACCTTATAAAAGTGCCACACCACCCATTCTGGCAACGGGATTTAAAAGTAGTTTAGTAGTCATTAAAGAGTTGTTTAATTGGGAAAAAGATAAAGCTTATTGCTTGCTGAATGAGCAGGATGAATCAACTAAAACTCCCGGATTGTTTCTCGTTGGTCCACAAGTCCGTCATGACGATCTTATTTTTTGTTTTATTTATAAGTATCGGCAGAGGTTTGGTGTTGTCGCTAATGCAATTGGAAAACGATTGGGTATGGATACAACGATGCTTGAGAACTATCGCAATGAAGGTCTCTACTTAGATGATTTGAGCTGCTGTGGAGAGGAGTGTGTCTGCTGATGCAAGAAGAATTAATTCAGAAAAAAGTTAAGGCCAGTATAAGCATACAATGGTTATGCCAACTGATTGCCAGCTTATCTTGGTTCACTTCCGTTATTGTTTACGGATCATTTGAACTGGGTGATTGCCTGCAATTGTTAGCCGCATCCGCTTGGACTGTATCCAATATTATGAATTATTGGGAATTGCCGAGCTCAAAGGATTAAACTCTTTTTTACAAAACCTCACCCTTTGAAAAAAACCGTTTTGTAGGTTCTCAAATGCATCTGATATTGAGGAATGGCGCGCCCGGAGGGATTCGAACCCCCAACCTCTTGATCCGTAGTCAAGCGCTCTGTCCAGTTGGGCTACGGGCGCGTAAAAGCAACGCCCCCTAATGGTTCCTGAGCCAAGCGGAGCAGTCAAACCGGAAACCGGCAGGTAAGGATTAACAATACGGATTTCTATATTATAATACTCGCTCTGAATCTGATATTTGGAAAAGATAAAATGGGAAAACTCGAATCACTTCTTGACATTGAAGTCGAAGATTATCTGCGGAGGGTAAAGGACAGGGAAGAAACAAAAAAGCTTGTTTCAGGGGACCTTGACAGAGAAACCTACGTAAGGTTTCTGCTTACTTTCTATATAATTGAATTTCTAAGCCAAAGAGCTGTCAACATGGCAAGTGTGAACACAAAAGACTCGGATCCTTATCTCAGCAAAAGGTTTCATTCCTGCGCACAGGGAGAGCTGGGGCATGCCGAGATTGCCCTTCGCGACCTAAAAGACTTAGGCGAAAAGGAAACAAACCCATTTTGCCTTGAAATCGTAAGGGAATACGACGGGTTTCTCCAAGATGCTGCTGAGCGGTTTCCTCTGGCGATACTCGGACATTCCTATCTGTTTGAAAACGTATCGGGGCTTCTTTTTCCCGAAGTAAAAACCCCCTCTGGTCCCTCAACTTTCATAGAAGTTCACGCGAAGGAGGACCCTATACACTCCGTTGCCATAAAAAAAACTGTGAGAAGAATTGAAAAAGATCTTGGCGAAGAAAAGATTGAAGAAATAATTCGCTTTAGCAGGAAAAGCGGAGATTACCTGATGCAGCTATTTGATTCTCTTGCTTAAATTCAGAAGCTCTTCGTAGCTAAAAAGCGAAACAAGATGAGCCCCACTTGGGCAGATTCCAGAACCAGAAGCTCAAACTGATTCACATTAAAGAAACCCGGTACTTCCTGCTCACTGTCGTGGTAATGCCTCTGAATATCAGTGCGTTCACACCATGGACATCTGTGGATTCCATCTCCGCCTCCCATTTAAAGAATTGCATTGTAAAGAAAGCCGAAGAAAAGCACTTGGGGAACAGCAACCGCGGGAAGGAGAAGTGCCGTCTTTCTGCCTATACTGGTCCAGAGAAGCCCGATTTCCGTATAGTCAGTCACAACACCCGCCATCAGGAAAACAAATGGATTCCCGAATGCTTGTACCTTTTCGTAGATCTCAAACGCAATAACCGAACTTCCCTCGCTGCAGACCTCAATAACTGTGGCTCCCACAAGGGTGAGCAGCAGACCGCCGGGGTCCGCACCTAGGTAACGCATAAAAAACTCTCCAGGCACGTATACATCTATAAGTACCGCCACCATAAGGCCCACTATAAGCCACCAGAGAACCATGTTGGAAAGACTTAGACTTCCTCTCAGAACCCCCGTAACGCTTTGCTTCAGGGAAAAATTTCTTACTCTCTCCCACTCGTATCCTTCTACAGAAATGGCGGCATGGTTTTTCTCCAGGTAACCAGACCTCTCAAGCGTCGCAAAGACAAGTCCCGTTATAATTGCGATAAATCCGGCTGTAACTATGAACAGAACCCCCTTCCACCCGAAAAAGCTTACGAGAAGAATAGTTACGGGGAAATTCGCCCAAGGAGAAGCAAGCAGAAATGTTATCACAGCCGGGATGCTTGCGCCTTTTCTGTAGATCTGGATAGCTATGGCGAGTATTCCGTGGGAGCAGGAAGACATCAAAAAACCTCCCGCAAGCGCCCAGAGAAGCGATGACTTGCCTGTTTTGCCAAAATATCTGTATATAAATCCCTGAGGGACAAAGTAATCTATCACACCACCTAGGAGAAAACCCAGAACAATCGGAATGGCGAGCAGTCGGAGATAGCTAAGAAGCGATTCATTGAGAGTGGAAAAAACCGGCAGGAAGGAAACTGCGACCAGAAAGAGAAGCAGAACAAGGGAGATTTTCAGGTTTCGGCTGACTTGAAGCGGCTCGTCGGGGGGAGATATATGGCAGCATGAAGCCTGATCAGCATCCTTGTTAGAGACTGTATGCATCGCCAGATAATTTCGTGAATTTACCCATCTTTACACCGTTACAATGAAATATTTAGGAATTATATACGTTCTAACGAGGTTATTCATATGCAGCCAGGAAATTTCTGTGCATTTGAATTTTTCCGTTTGTCCACCTTTGTTTCTAAGGTAGAATCCTTGCGTTATGGGAAAGAAAATCGTAGTAGCTATGAGCGGCGGTGGTCGCACTGTCTACCCCTCCGCTCATA
>JAPOSJ010000235.1 GCA_026709745.1 Candidatus Dadabacteria bacterium
CACGTTCTTCCTACGGGGTGAGCGGCTAGGTTTTCTTCTCCTCTCAGCGTTTACGATCTCCTGCGGATGCCGAGCACCATATCAATGTCGAAGAAAGGGTTTTCGTCTCTTGGCGCGACTGTTATGAACCTTGCCCATGCCGAGGGGCTTTCGGGTCACGCATTCTCGATAAAAAGACGGATTGAGGATTCCTGAGCAATGTTCACTCTACTGTCTAGAGCGGGAGACTCCAGTGTCTGATGAAGGTTCGATTAAAAACAGGATTCCCAGGAAAGTAAGGTCGGTATCCGCTTACTCAGTGCCGAGGATCGACTGTTCGGTCAGGCTTGACGGAAACGAAAGTCCTTACGATCTTGAGGCAGAAGAGAAGCTTGCGCTTTCCAAACGGCTGGCGAAGCTTCCCCTGAATCGTTATCCGGACCCCGAGGCTCTGGAGTTAAGGACTTCCCTTTCCCGTTCGTCAGGTTTCCCTGTGGATGGAATACTGCTTGGCAACGGTTCAGACGAGATCATACAGATAATCGTCGAGGTGTTCGGGGGAAAAAGCGGTCGTGTACTTGTTCCGTTCCCTACTTTCTCAATGTATAGGATTACGTCGCTTATTCTGGGAAAACAAGTGACGGAGGTTGAGCTTGATGAGAATTTTGACATAGATATAGAGCAGACTCTGGAGACGATCCGCACGGAGGACCCTGATATCATTTTCCTCGCAACACCGAACAATCCCACTGGGAACTGTTTTTCGGAAGAAAAAGTGCTTGAGATACTGGAAGCAAGCGATGGTGCGGTGGTTGTTGACGAGGCCTACTGCGATTTTTCGAAAAAAAGCTATATTGCCCATATAGATAAATATGAAAACCTGCTGGTGCTGAGGACAATGTCTAAAGTAGGGTTTGCAGGGGTGAGACTTGGAATACTTTTTGCACGACCGCAGATCACACACGAAGTGAACAAGGCGCGTCTTCCTTATAACATAAATTCTTTTAGTCAAGATGTGTTGTCTTTCGTCCTTGAGAATCCCGAGGTTACCCAACGGAAGATAGGACTTATATTGAGGGAGAGAGAAAGACTCCGAGGGGAGCTCAAGCGGATTGGAAAGATTAATGTTTATCCGACAGACGCGAACTTCTTCCTGGTACGGGTTCCAGATGCGGATTCTCTTTTTGAAGAGCTTATCAGAAAAGATATTCTGGTCCGCCGCTTCAGGGGAGAGGGACGACTTGTAAACTGCCTCAGGATCACGGTTGGAACTAGAGAGGAGAACGATCAGCTTGTCCAGGCCTTGGTAAAAATATTTCCTTCTTAAGCGGTTTTTTCTGTTTCACAATCATTCTTACTTCTCTTTTTTTGTCTTGCACACGAAAGAACTGTTTTACTGCGCAAGAAAATCATTGTGATATACAGGAAACATGTGCCTTACAAACTGAACCAGAGTAATTTACTATCTAGCTAGTGTTACCTTTGTCGTAGCATAGCTTATTATATCGAGCGATAATCCGTTTCTTGTACTGCTTGGAAGCTTTTGCTGACATAACTTGAATTTCGAAGTACACCACTTTGACTCAGATAATCTTCTCTCCTGTCCGGCGAAGGATACGGGTCAGTCGTCATATTTTCTTCCCAAGTAATTTTTCACTACGAAAAGAGTTGTTACTGCAAGGGCTATCCACGCGAAGATGTCTCCTACCCTCGAATAGAGGGTTTCAAGAGAATCGATCAGAGCTACTTCTCCTTCCAGATTCTCCGTAGTGAATATCCCCGTGCGGGCCTCAATTTTTCCTGTAGGAGACACAATTGCGCTTACCCCGCTGTTTGTTGATCTTACAAGATATCGTCGCGTTTCAACTGCTCTTGGGATCGAAAGGAGCAGATGTTGATAGGGGGCGATGCTCCTTCCAAACCATGCGTCGTTGGTAAGATTAACAAGTAGATTGGCCCCTATTTTCACGTAGTCACCAGAAATCTTCGCCATTATATCCTCATAGCATATAAGGGGTCCTATTCTTATATTTTTTCCCGGGATTTCGAGAACCCTGAGACCCTCTCCGGGGGTTAGGTCTCCAATCATGGGAAACACCTTTTTCAGAAATCTGAGTTCTTCGTTTATCTTCGGGAAATATTCTCCCAGCAGAAAAAGCCGGGTTTTGCTGTAGTGGCCGAGAATATTGCTTTGGGGATCTACAAGAAAAGCGGTGTTGTATTTTTTATGATCTTCTTCGTCCCATCCATCTTCAAGCAGGGCAGGGTCTCTTGTGAAAGAAATTCCACCGATTAGAAAGTGGGCTGTGTGTCCAGTCGGTACAACTGTCCGGTCTTTAATTCTGTACACCGATTCATCTCTTGGAAACCAGTACTGAACAGATGTCACGGGCCAGATCAAGAGGTACTCACCCATGAGCTCATGAGACATCTTCCTGTGCTTTTCCGTTATGAATGATTCGTTATCGAGATTTTTTTCCGCGTAATCGAAATTTGCCTGAACCATTGAGATCTTTACCCGGGGTTCTGTTTTAAGGAAATTCTCTATTTCATTTATTCTTAAGTGTCCGTAGATAAGTATGAGTGTGATTGCAGCAATCGAAATTACAGGCGCTGCGAGCGTGGGTCTTTTTCTTCGCCACAGGTCATCGGCAAGGTAAAAGACCGATACATTTGTGAAAAACATAACGAATCCCAGAAAATTCACTCCTAAAGTGTCAACCACCTGTATTACAGTAGGGTAATAGCCTTGGGAGACTCCTATTCCATAGGGAAAGAGAACAGGGAAAAAAAACTCTGCTACTACCCAAGCAAAAGAAATCACAAGCGCGTTTGCGACGCTTTTTCTCCGGCAGAGTCCAAATTTTGAGATATACCAAGTAAAAATTCCGAACTGAAGTGATGAATAAATGCAGAACACAAACACGGCTGCCATGCTCGTAACTAGGGAGATTTCACCAAACCTGTTAAGGGTTCCGACAAGCCAGTAAAGAGAAACGAGGTTCATTGAAGTTCCCGATACAATGCCTAGTCGAAATGACTGCGAGGGACTTTTCCTCCGGACAGCTGCCAGAAGGGGGACAAAGCATACCCAGCCCAGTATGCCTAGGGTGCTTGAAAAAAGAGACAGAGAGAATAGTATCCCGGACCCTGCGGCCAGAACTTTATTTCCGGTCGGTCTGGTTGTAAGGATCATTTTCACACGTGGGGGCAGAATTGAGTGTTCAAAACGCTTCATTGCTTCTGCGCAAAGACAGGTATTTAAGCACTCCGATGAAAATCAGCGCAGCTGCCATTACCTGTGCTACCGAAAGTCCTGATATCGGGCTTTCTGTAGTAGTTCTTAAGAACTCGACGAAGAATCTCTCAAGGCCTGCCAGCACAAGGTATATGCTGGCGAGCCATCCGTCAGGTCTCAGCTTCTTTCTCATCT
>JAPOSJ010000217.1 GCA_026709745.1 Candidatus Dadabacteria bacterium
CTCTTGGGGGATGCGGTTTCGGTTTTTTACTTCGGAAAGGATGGCGAAGAAGAGCTTCTTGGGGGGCTTTTCGAAGGGTTCTCACGGCAGGGCGTTTCTTCTGGGAAATGTTTTCGCTGGCCCGACACGCCACCCCCCGCGGATGTTTCCTCCTTGGTGTGTGTTCTTTGCCTTGTGCCTGAGGGTTGGACGGAGAACAGCGTTATTCCCCAGGCTGTAGCTGACTGCATAAACGATTTTTCCTCTTTTTCCGGCGAAAAAATCCTTCTTACCTTCGGTTCTCCATATCCCGCGGCTCGGTTTTCTTTTTTCGATACCGTTATCTCGTTTTTTGATTCTTCCCGTGCAGCTGGATGTGCCGCCGCGGAAATTCTTACGGGGAAGAGGACTTCTGGGGCACGGCTTCCGGTGAGACTGAATCCATGAAACTCTACGTAGTGGACTGGGCACTTCTCGGCCTTTACCTGATTTTTTCCCTCGGGGTTGGATTTTATTTTTCAAGAAGAGCATCTGGAAGTCTTTCAGACTATTTCGTCTCAGGGCGCGGTCTTCCCTGGTGGCTTCTTGGAACGTCTATGGTCGCCACTACTTTTGCTGCCGACACCCCGCTTGCCATAACCGGGTGGATAAGGACTGAGGGGGTGTGGAAAAACTGGTTCTGGTGGAACTACATATTCAGCCACGCGCTTGTGATAGTGGTTTTTTCAAGGCTCTGGAGAAGAGCGCGGGTAATAACCGACAACGAGCTGATAGAACTTCGCTACGGAGGCCGCCCCGCCGCGTTTCTCCGTGGATTCAAGGCGTTTTATTTTTCCACAGTTTTTAACTTCATAGTAATGGGCTGGGTAATCACCGCAATGACCAAGGTGTTTGAGGTATTTTTCGGTGTTGGACAGATATACGCAGTCTCCCTCTGCGTTGGAATAGTTCTTGTCTACACTGTCTTCTCAGGACTCTGGGGGGTCGTCATAACCGATCTTGTCCAGTACGCAATAGCACTCGGCGCCACGGTTGTGCTCGCGGTTGTCGTAATAAACTCTGATGCCGTGGGAGGATACGGACAGTTCCTGAGCAAGATCTCGGAACTCCCCACGGAGCAGACGTCCATGTTTATAACTGGCCCCACAGATGGCGGGGAATTTTTTTCCTCTGACTTTTTCACTTTTCTTGTTTTCATGACCGTAGTCTGGTGGTCATCCCACAATGCAGACGGCGGGGGCTATTTCATACAGCGGCTGTGTTCCGCGAAAAACGAAAGACACGCCCTTGCAGGTACCGCTTGGTTTGCGCTTAACCATTACGTGCTTCGCCTCTGGCCTTGGGTGCTTGTGGCACTGGCTTCGGTGATTATCTTTCCCGACGCCGCTGGGGTGACAGGCGGGGATGATGAGTCGGTGTACCTGGTCATGATCAGGGATTTTCTTCCGCCAGGTCTTCGGGGTCTTCTGCTGGTTTCCTTCCTTGCGGCCTTTATGTCCACGGTTTCAACCCACCTTAACTGGGGTGCGTCTTACCTTGTAAATGACATTTACAGGCGGTTTGTGCGCCCAAGTGCCACGCAGTCCCATTACGTGCGGACCGCCAGGGTTGTGACGATGGTTCTTGCCGTGGTCGCGGGAGTGGTGGCCCTTCAGATAAAAAACATAGGGGATGCGTGGATATTTCTCTGGGCCATGAGTTCAGGGGTGGGCTTGGTGCTGATCTTCAGGTGGTTTTGGTGGAGGATAAACGCTTGGAGTGAGATAACGGCGCTTGCCTCCTCACTTCTGACAATACTGGTTTTGATTTTCTACACGGAAGCAAAGGGTGTAACTATGGAGCTTTACCACCAGATACTGGTTGTTCCCGTCTCGATAGCCTGCTGGGTTGCGGTCACTTTCGCCACCGCCCCAGAGCCGTGGGAGAAGCTCTCGGAATTTTACTCAAGGGTAAGGCCACCGGGATTCTGGTCACCTGTGCGGAAAAAAGCGGGGATTTCCTGCGGCGGAGAACCCTTTTCCTCTCTTTTGGTTAACTGGTTCCTTATCGCATCCTTCTTTTTCTGTTTCATGACGGGGACGGGAAAGCTAGTTATGGGGGACGGGAAAATCGCGCTCTGGCTTCTTTGCGCCTCGGCCTTTGCCCTGGTCCTTATTATTCGCCGCCGCGGCAGTTTTTTCCACTAGCGGCTTCAGTATTTCCCTTTTCTGTGGTATATAGATGGCTGCGATGGCAATAAGCATAAAAGAGCTCAAGCGGCCGCAGCTTTCCTTCTGGGAAAAACTCTACATTCCACAGGTGCTGAGGGGCCTTATGATAACCATAAGGCATATCACCCATCATCAGCCCATAACTGTAAAGTACCCCGAGGAAGTAAAGGCCCTTCCGGAGAACTACCGGGGACTTCACGTGATGCCCGCCGATGATGAGGGCGAGATAAGATGCGTGGCGTGCAAGCTCTGTGAGATAGCGTGTCCGACACAGGCTATCTCCATAGTTTCCGAACCCGCCGACGATTATGGAATCGAGAGACGGCCCAAGGTATACAACATAGATTTCATGCGATGCGTTTTCTGCGGCTTCTGCGTAGAGGCATGTCCGTGTGACGCGCTTAGGATGGGGATGAAGTACGAACTCTCCTCCTATAACCGGGCGGGACTTGTTCACACCAAGGAGGTCTTCTTTGACCCGAACGTGAAAAGTGATGCCCCGAGAGACAACGCCAACTTTCTTTATAAGATGGGTAAGGGAGAAATCCTTGATTCACCCGAGGAAATTTCAAAAGTAAAGGAGCTTGACGGCACCTACTCGAGAGAGAAATCGGCTTTCGAAGCTCCGGACCGCTGATGTGGGAACGCGTATCTCTTTGATTGCATCTGCGGCGCGGATTTTCTCTTTGGGATCTTTATATTTATGTTTCGCCGCGCCATCTCTTAAGTATGTCGGTCAGCTGGGCCACAAGTGGCTGAATTTCGCAGTTGTTGTCCTCTGTTTCCAGTCGTGATATTTTGCGGCAGATATAAGCTGAATCCGTGTTCAGAGTTACGGACAGAGTTTCAAGCTTGCTTTTGGTAACCACGGAGGCAGAATCGGACGCCTTCGCATAGACTGCGTCAAGTTTTTTTATTTCGGCGGCGAGATTATCCCCATCAGTACCAAGATTCTCCGCGTAGTGAAAACATTTTCTTTTCAGACATTTCCCATATCCATTGTTCCGGTGAGCAGTCTGCGGGCAGATAATCTACGTGTGTCTGTCTTTCCCTTGCTTGGGCTCTTGTGTTTCTGCCGACATGGATTGACTAGGGGGGTGATTCTTGCTGAGGGAACTATTTTTCAAATACTCTGTGCGGGATGTTGTCAACCGTGCGATATGGAAAGCGAGATTTCCATATCGCACGGCTGAGTTAGGGCCTTTCTCTAAAGCCAGTCA